>DFBD01000044.1:0-5013 GCA_002367255.1 Rhodobacterales bacterium UBA3089
CAGACCTGTCAACAGAAAATCTGAAGGTGGATTACGTGGCCGATTAAACATGGCTTCCATGTGAGGTGTAACCGCCGCATGACCCGTGGCCGTGCGTGCCGTCAAGCAAGCTTGGGAATTAGGCGATGTGGACAAGGCGGAAAAACTGATACGCAACCTGGCGCGGCGGTTCGAGCAGGAAGCACCCGACGTGTCCCGCTCGATCCTCGAAGGCCTTGATGAAATCCTGACTATCGTCAGGCTGGGCTTGCCAATCAAATTGCGACGCTCACTGGCCAGCACCAATATCATCGAATCCATGAATAGCGCAATTCGCCAGGTCTGCCGGAACGTGAAGCGCTGGCGGGACGCGAAGATGGCTTTGCGATGGACCGCCGCAGGAATGTTTGAAGCTAGGATGGGCTTTCGCCGTATCAAGGCCTGCAAGCAACTGCCCATTCTCAAGCAGGCCCTCGTTGAGCACCGCGAAAAGGTCGATCTTGACCAGATCAAGGACGCCGCATAACCTCTCAACAAGCAGCGCCGCACAGGCAAGTTTCAACATCAAACGGGACATTCCCTAATTAATGAGGAGTGGCATTTAATGAGAATCGTTTTCGTAATAGCTATCGCAGTTTCGGCAACTCGAGTCTTCGCCAATGATGTTTGGCCTGACCGGGAAATATGCCGAGCAGCAACTAAGACCTACTTTTGGCTCAAATACTTACCTTCCGATGCACCTGACCAAGGGAATTACATGGGATTTCGAAGCGCAAAACAGAATTACTATACTTGCCGTGTCGATGTCGACGTCGCAGATTTCAAATGGATAAACAAGTCGTCTGAGAAAATGCGCAGCCGAAGCACGGAAATTGAAATCGATGGAAGCAATCTTACCATCAAAAGTGACATGAAAACGGAAAGCTTCACAAGCGACTAAAAGTCAGCTTAGCCTTGGGTGTAAGCGCAAAGAGCGTATTCAAGCCGGGAAACGGTGGAGGGGCTGTCCTTCCCAGAGGGGAAACAATGAAATTGAAGTTTTTTTTCAGTGCTGTAGTTGCCATCACACTAGCCGCGCCTGCCTCGGCGCATGACGAACCTGTTTTCGTCTCGTGCAAGTTCGAGCGACTTCCGCTTATGCAGTTCATCTTCCGGGGCACATCGGCCGACGGCACTAGCACGGTTCAGATCGGGAACGATACTCCATTAACGCTCTCCATCGGGTCGATGTTCATGTCAGCCACTGATGAGAAGACTGGTACTCTCTATCAGTATGTGCTCCGTGTGCCCGCAAATGTAGACGTCCGGCACCAAGGTGCCAGCGATCCTCAGAACTTCTACGGCGAGTGCATTTCTAGCTTAAGATGAAGATAAAGAAGGCCCATGCGGGAAAGCTCCGGCGATGAAAGTATGAGGCCACCCGTTACTTGAACTGCCAACAACGACACCTCTGAAATGAGGTCCTCTCACCTCCCTGCGTCAGCAGGGAATGACGCCCACTGCAATGGCCAAAGAGCTGAAGATTGAACGGTCGTCAAGCAAAGTGTCTATCCCTGAGAGAGGGGGATGTTCCGATGTCTGTTGACACTTTGATTTAGGGTGGCGTTGCTTCCCCTGAGCCGTAATCTCGGGGCGTTCAAGCCAAAAAGAAAGCAACACCATGGAAAAGTCTACCACATCCAGCGGTGCGCAAGAACGTCCGAGCCAGGCCCGTTTCCGGCCAGCGCCCAATGGTCATGCGCCGTTGCCGCCCAGCGCTGCGGTAATCAATGGTAAACGCCCGGCTGCCGGACCGATAGATGCAGATGGCAAAGCCCCGCACCTCGGTATCGAATATCTGGTAGTCCTTGCCCTTAATGGGTTCGGCCTCCCGTACGGACTTTTCGTTCAATCGTATACGCTTGGGCATGAAACGCCCTCCCTTCAATCATGACATGAGGCGTAGATTCGCGCTCTTATCAAGCCTGGCATGAACCAAGGGGTGGCGGGGTGGCGCAGGGTGGCACTCATTTGGCAAGGGGCGTGCCACCCCTGTGTTTTATGGTGTTTGAGAGGGTTTTTGTGATTTCTGGGTGTAAGCCTCGGCCCAAAGAGAACCTTGCGCAGAAATCGAAATGCCGCACTGCAGCTTCTTGAAAGCGGGCATCCGAGAAATGGATTCAGCGCTTGATTGTCTGGCCCATTGTATGGCCAACATCGTCACAGAGGACTAAAGTCGTCGGAAGGGATTTCCCAGCCAATGGAAGGATCAGTGCACTATGGAGTATGTTGTCGTAGGTGTGTCGAGCAGGGCCAGAACGATCAATCGTCTCGCGCCTCGGCCCGACGGCCGGTTCGTGCTGATCCACCCGGATGTACCGTCTCAAGAGCGCCATCACGCTGCTAACTATACTTGGGCAACCACAATCTACGAGGCTGTTGCATACATCCGAGACGGATATCATGCACGCATGGTGAATGTCGAAAATGAGCAAGCAGAAGACGTAATCATCAACGGAAATATCAAGATCTGGGAGTTTCCCTGACGGCGCTAGCTGATCCTTCGGCCGGGTATCTCCACGCCGTGGTGCGGTGGTGCATCATTCCGAACATTCGCTGCAGATGCGAAGGCTTGGCGGTTTGAATTACACGAAGGGCGCTAGTCGACGCGGTTGATTTCACCCAAAAAGATACCTACTTAATGAAGGTGTGCGGGCGGAGCGCTTTGCGCTAGTTCCCAATGCAGGGACTAAACTTAAAGCATGGGTCTCTGTGCCCAGCATTTGCTATCTCTAAACGCCGTTTAGGGTTCTAAACTGTGAAATTATTACGTCCGCACACACCGGAAGAAAACGCCGTGGAAATGAAACCTGATCCTCTAGGAAATCTTTGGATAACATGCCACGTGCGCATGGATGCGCATGCAAAATATCTTCGCATTGATAGATTGTCGCACATTCTCCTAACGCTGTACTCCGTCGCGTTACTCGGGTTTTCCGTGTTTTCGAAGCATTGGGAAAACACCTCAATTGGTCCATACATTTCCGACATATCTGTAATTCTATCGCTTAGCGTGCTGTGTGCCTCCCTTGTGGTCTGGGGGCTTGGTTTCAGTGAAAAGGCGCGAGACCATAGGGATTGTTACTTGGCACTCCAAAAGCTGTATGACGAGCAAAGTGACGATGCAGAGAAGAAAGACCGCTATCAGGACATTCTCGAAAAATACCCTAACCACAGCGGACTCGACTATGAGCGGTTCTTGTTTAGGAAGTTGCACATTGAGAAGGGCGAGTTGGTCGGATCAAGTGGCCCCAAGACAATGCCCTTGGGGAGGTCGGTAATATACTTGGCAATGGAACTGGTATCGTTTCTTGTTCTTGCAGCGGTGGCACTTTCACCGGCAATCGTAATCGCGGTTATCTATGCCTACGCCTGACCCAAGTCTTGTTTTTTCATCCACGTTTTCAGAGGAAAACCTTCTAAGAATTTTCAAGGAACGCATTTCTGAGGCGAAATTCACGGGTTTGGACGGCATTTCGGCATCGGCGTTTTCCGATGACGCGGAGCGTGAAATAGAAACCGCCGTCAAAAAGGTTAGCTCGGGCCAGTACAAGTTCACGCGATATCGCGAGAAGCTGATATTAAAGAACCACAGGAAACCACCAAGACAAATCGCAATACCTACCATCCGAGACGCGCTTGTCTTGCGTGCGCTATGTGATTATCTGACGGAATTTTTCGATGATTGCCGCATGAAACCTCCCCACGACGTCATCAAAAGGGTGGCCTCTACCGCGAGTGCTGCGAAAGATTCTGACTGCTTCTTGCGAATGGATGTTGTGAATTTCTACCCTTCGATTGTGCACGATATCTTGCTGGCGCAGGTCTCGAGTCGTGTGACCGACCCGGCTGCATTGGCGCTGGTTTCCCTTGCTATTTCTACACCGATTGGATTCGATGAAGTTGGTGAGAAAACCGTTGGTGTTCCGCAAGGCTTGAGTATCTCCAACATCCTATCAATGGTCTACCTTCGTGAATTCGATGACGTGTTTTTGGGGACGCTAAAATACTATCGGTATGTGGATGACATCGTGATAGTGGACGGCTGTGGCGAAGTCGCCAACATCCATTCTGAGATTAAGCAATACCTAGACTCAAACCTAAGGCTTCAAACCCACCCATTGGGTGATGAAGGCGGTGGGAAAAGCATGATTTCGGTTGTGTCTGAGGGTACGGATTACCTTGGCTATCGCATATCTAGCTCGGGCTTGAGCATCCGTGATAAGTCCTACAAGAAGATGTTCAGGGCCATTGTGGGCTGCTTGAGAGCATTACGCGGCACTGCGACTTCTGAACAGGTTCTTTGGCGTCTAAATCTCATTATTACCGGGTGTCGTTTTGAGGAACGTTCGGTGGGGTGGGTCCTTTTCTTTCGGCAATCTACCGACATGGCTCAGTTCCACAGAATGGATGTTTTTGTGAAAAAGCAGCTAGGGATTTATGGCCTGAAGCATGAGCAAGGAAAGGTCAAAAGCTTCGTCAAATCCTATCGCGAGATCAGATATAACCGATCTGATACCAGCTATGTGCCAGACTTCGACACCTTCACCCTAGCCGACAAAATCCGCGTCATTTCATTGATACGAGGCGACTCCGAAGAACGGTTGGGGCGCATGGAACGATCAGAAATTAACGAACTCTATTGGTCGATTGTGCGTAGACAGGTTTCCAAGATGGAAAAGGAAACCGTGGATTTCGGAGCCAATTCCGGCGGATACTGAATTCGTGATGCCACTGAGAGATTGTACTGTGTGAACGCCCGTTCTGAAGGGATTGCCTGGCGTCTTTTATGCTGGCAGGGAATGATCGCTTCCCGCCCTTGGTGTCGTGGAATTGGGCTGGCTAGATGTCTGGGTTTGAGGAGCATCGCTTGGCCCGTTCGATTTATTGGTGTCCCAGATTGGGGGTGCAAGACGCATGCGGAAGTCTTGCGAATGGTCAAAACGCTTATGATTGTCGGAATTTCGCAAATCAGTTTACCTCAACGCCACCTCA
>DFBD01000044.1:5022-5191 GCA_002367255.1 Rhodobacterales bacterium UBA3089
AACGACGTTTTCGCGCGGCCTGTGCCGTTGAATGTCGCCCAATGACGGTGAGTGTCGGAATCAATATCTTGCGATTTCAAACGTTTATCATACAAGTCGTTGATTTCTCTAACTTATTGGAAACATTGAGATTTAGGCTCATAACCTGAAGGTCGTAGGTTCAAATCCT
>DFBD01000159.1:0-474 GCA_002367255.1 Rhodobacterales bacterium UBA3089
CTGCGTCAAATCGTGCGGTATTTGGGCACTTGTGATGGAAATATGCAAGAAGGATCCATGCGTGCAGACGTGAATGTGTCTGTTTGCAAGGCGGGAACCTATGAAAAGTTCCGCGCCAGTGACAATGATTTTTCCTTGTTGGGAACGCGGTGCGAAATCAAGAATATGAACTCTATGCGGTTCATCCAGCAAGCCATTGATTACGAGGCCAAGCGCCAAATTGCGATCATTGAAGATGGCGGTACGATTGACCAGGAAACCCGTTTGTACGACCCGTTGAAAAGCGAAACCCGGTCCATGCGGTCCAAAGAAGAAGCGCATGATTACCGGTATTTCCCTTGCCCTGATTTGCTGCCGTTAGAGATTGAACAGTCCTGGGTCGATAGCATCGCGGCTAGTTTGCCGGAACTGCCGGACGAAAAGAAAGCGCGGTTCGTTTCTGAATACGGTATGACCGAATACGACGCGGGCGTT
>DFBD01000159.1:593-3809 GCA_002367255.1 Rhodobacterales bacterium UBA3089
ATTGAAGAATCACCGATTTCGGCGACGCAACTGGGTGGAATTCTGGATTTAATCGCCAAGGGCGACATTTCGGGCAAAATTGCCAAGGAGTTGTTTGAGATTGTCTGGACAGACGGCGGTGACCCTGCCGAAATCGTCGAGGCGCGTGGCATGAAGCAGGTGACGGATACTGGCGCGATTGAGGCGGCTGTGGATGAAGTCATGGCAGCGAATCCTGACAAAGTCGCGGCGGCAAAAGAAAAGCCGAGCATGGCAGGGTGGTTCGTTGGGCAAGTAATGAAGGCAACCGGGGGCAAGGCCAACCCGAAAGCCGTTAACGAAATTATTCGCGCGAAGTTGGGAATCGAGTAAACTGGGCCAGACAACTCGGATAAGGAAACACCATGTCGAACTTTGAATACAAAACTATTTGCGCGCCGCGTAAGGCACTGAAAATAAAGGGTGTTAAAGGTACGGACAATCGGTATGCACAAACCTTAACTAACGTGATTAACCAGCAATCAGCAGACGGTTGGGAATACTTCCGCGCGGAATCTCTGCCTGTGGACGAAAAAACCGGCATGATGGCCAAGATAGCCGAGAAATATCTGAGCCTGTTAATTTTCCGTCGGGAAAGAATCGAGACTTATGAAGAGCCAGCCTTCAGCCCTACAAAAACCGAAGAACCTGCTGACCCGATGATGCAAACACCTGTTGTCGAGGACGACGTTTCTGAAGAAGCCGCAACGCTCGGCCCTGCTACCCGTTAGTTCGACGGCAGCATTTTTCCCGGGTTCATGATGTTCTTGGGGTCCAACGCTTTCTTGATATCGACCATGATTTGAAGGGCATCGCCGTGCTCCTCGGCCATGTATTTCATTTTGCCGATGCCAACACCGTGTTCACCAGTTACGGTTCCGTCAAATTCAAGCGCGAGCTTGCTCAGGTTGTGGGCGAATTCGCGGGTGGCGGCCATTTCTGCCTCGTCTTCATGGTTAACACTGATACCACAATGGAAGTTTCCATCACCCGTGTGGCCGACCATTGAGACCGTTAGGTTGAGGCGTTCACTTTCGCTGCGGGCGAATTTTACGGCGTCGGCCAGGCGGCTTATGGGCACGCAAACATCGGTGTTTTGCACGCGCATTTCCGGGCGGTGCGCTTTTTGGGCGTAATAGGCGTTGTGACGCATTTTCCACAGCGCGGCGCGATCTTCAGGGTTTGCGGACCACTCAAAATCGCTGCCACCCATGTCTTCGGCGATCTCGCCGAAGGTTTCGGCCTGTTCGTTGACGCCGTTTTTCGAGCCGTGGAATTCGACGAACAGGTGTGGAACCTCGGGCAGATTCGCACCTTGGAAAAGGTTGAAACCACGGGCCATCATCTCGTCTACGAATTCAATCCGCGCCATCGGAATGCCCATCTGGATGGTCGTGATGACGGTCTTCACGGCGGATTCAATGTCGGGGAAGCTACAGGTTGCGGCCGAGACGGCCTCGGGTTGGCCATGCAGGCGCAGGGTGATTTCGGTGATTATCCCGAGCGTCCCCTCGGAGCCGACGAACAGTTTCGTGAGGTCATATCCGGCGGAGGACTTGCGGGCGCGGGTGCCGGTGCGGATGATGCGGCCGTCGGCCATAACCACCTCTAATGCCAAGACATTTTCGCGCATTGTGCCATAACGAACGGCGGCTGTGCCCGAGGCCCGCGTGGCCGTCATACCGCCAAGGGAGGCGTTTGCGCCGGGATCAACGGGGAAGAACAGGCCGGTGGCGCGCAGGTCCTCGTTCAACTGTTCGCGGGTCACGCCGGGTTGCACGACGGCGTCCATGTCTTCGACGTGGGTGGCAAGAATGGCGTTCATGTTCGACATATCAAGGCTGATGCCACCCCGAACGGCCAGTTGGTGCCCTTCCAGAGATGTGCCGGTGCCATAGGCAATGATCGGGCAATCGTTGGCAGCGCAAATTTTGACGATCCCGGAGACTTCCGCCGTGGAGTTCGGGAATACGACGGCATCCGGTGGAGTGACGGGAAAGTAGGCTTCGTTCTGGCCGTGGGTGTCCAGAATTGAGGTATTCGTCGTTATCTGGTCACCGTAGGCAGATTGTAGGGCTTTGATTGCGGCTTCTATGCTCATGGGGGTTCCCTCCGGTTTAAGGCCACAGTAGTGTCGAGTTGATTTAAGGGAAAGTGCGAAATGACACCATTTGAGGGACATGACGGGCCGTACAATGCGCCGGTGGACTTGCCAGAGCGCGAGGTACCGGCTGAATGGATTGATTATAACGGCCATATGAATGTCGCGTATTATGTGATGGCGATAGATCAGGCGCTGGATAAGTTTTTGGAAGACGAGTTAGGGATAGGCGAAACGCACGCCGCGCGTGTGCGACAGGGGCCGTATGCGTTGCAGTCGCATGTGCATTATCTGGATGAAATGCTTGAAGGGGAACGGTTTATCGTTTCCGTTAGATTGGTCGATTGTGACACCAAGCGGATGCACTTGTTCATCGAGCTGTTGAACGCCGATGGGCGCACGGTGGCTGCAACATGCGAACAAATGCTGATGAACGTGGATTTAGAGACGCGGCGATCCACCCCCTACCCTGATTGGGCACAAGTACGTATGAGCGCGATGTTGGCAGCGCATTCGGGGTTGAAACGGCCTACACAAATGGGTGCGCCTATCGGTATTCGGCGGAAGGGATAAGTGATGCTACGGCCTGTCGGGAATTTCGTTAAGGCAAGTTACGCAGGCGTTTATGGCGAGTGCCGAACTGCGATGTCGGCCATACGAACCAAAGGGCCAAGCCAACTGACATTTTGGATATTGGCGCTGATCATCGGCATTGCCGCTGGCGCTGCGGCGCTGGGGTTTCGTGTAGCAATTTCGGAAATTCAAGGGCTTTTGTATGGGGCTGACGACCATACGCTGGCGACTACGCTGGGGACGCTGGACTGGAAGTGGGTCGTTGGCATTCCGATTTTGGGCGGGCTGGCGGTTGGGGTGATCCTTACGGTTTTCACGCCCGATGGACAGGCCCGCGCTGTTTCGGATGTCATCGACGGTGCGGCGATGCATGAGGGGCGGGTGAGCAAACGGATCGGTTTAGCCTCGGCTGCGGCGGCGTTGATTACGCTTTCGACGGGCGGGTCGAGTGGCCGCGAGGGGCCGGTTGTGCATCTGGCCGCGGTGATTTCCAGCTGGGTTTCCAATCGTATCCACGCCGACGG
>DFBD01000159.1:3885-7631 GCA_002367255.1 Rhodobacterales bacterium UBA3089
CCGTTGGCGGGGACGATTTTCGCATTGGAGGTGGTCTTGCGCCACTTCGCGGTCCACGCATTCGCGCCGATTGTTATTGCTGCGGTGGCTGGAACGGTGGTCAGCCGTTTGCAGATGGGCAATGTGACGGAGTTCGTTTTGCCGGTTAACCCGCTTGCGCTGCACGTGGAATTGCCCGCGTTTTTGCTGCTGGGGTTAGTGTCCGGTCTTGTGGCATTCGTGCTGATCCGCAGCATATTTTTGGCCGAGGACTGGGGCGATGCGATTCAAAAGCACACCCGCTTACCCGGATTTTTGCGCCCTGCGGTGGCGGGGGCGATGCTGGGCGGATTGGCGTTGCTGTTTCCACATATCATCGGAGTCGGGTACGAAACGACGTCATCGGCGCTGACCGGACAGTTGTTGATGCACGAGGCATTTGTCTTTGCGCTGATAAAGGTTGTGGCTGTGGCGATTACGTTTGCAGGGCGCATGGGGGGGGGCGTTTTTTCGCCTTCGTTGATGCTGGGAGCTTTGACGGGGTTGACGTTTGGGTTGGTGGCGACCTCGGTTTTTCCCGGGGCTTCGGGAAGCGAGACGATTTATGCGTTGGCTGGCATGGCAGCGGTCGCGGCGGCAGTGCTGGGGGCACCGATTTCAACGGCGCTAATTGTGTTTGAAATGACGGGGGATTGGCAGGCGGGAATCGCGGTAATGGTGTCGGTTTCCTTGTCCAGCGCGTTGACCAGTCGCTTGGTGGACCGCAGTTTCTTCCTGACACAGTTGGAGCGGCGAGGCGTGCATTTAGCAGCGGGACCGCAGGAATATCTGCTGTCTACAATCAGTATTCGCAACATATTGCATCTGGTCGGGTCAGGGGAAGATGCGCCTGAATCGCAGTGCCAAGACCTGATAGAACAAGGCGCATACGTGGACGTTTCCGAAACGCTGGAGACCGCTATGGCGAAACTTGAAGCGTCACCGGTGCAGTTTTTGCCCGTGGTTAGGGAATCGGAAAGCGGGCCGGAGTTGATCGGCACGCTTTATCTTGTCGATGCTTTACGAAGCTATAACCGCGCGCTGGCCGCAACCGCGCGCGAGGAGCATTCCTAGTTAAAAATGCTCGACCGTGGTTTTGTCGGTGTAGAACGACAGGTATCCGGTGATTTCCTTTACGGATTCCAGCGGTTGTTCATATGTCCAGACTGCGTTTTCGATAACGCCGCTTTTGGCAGCAATCCCGAAGTAGCGAGCCTCGCCCTTATAGGGGCAGGTCGAGGTTTGATCAGAGGTATCCAAAAACGCCATCGCCACATCTGTGCGCGGGAAATAGATGGTGACCGGGTAGTCACCTTCGTGCAATTCCAAAGCACTGGAAGATTCGGCAATTACGGCACCGCCTGCGCGTACAACCCAAGTTCCGGTTGCTGGTTTGATAGTAATTCTGTTGTCAGTCATGTGCCGTTCCTTTTATTGCAAGAACGATACTTAACCGATAGGCGCGAAAATCTCAACCATTGTGCAGTGCATCATATGGGCGCACAGGCCGATTTCAACCACGCCCGAGTGTCGGCAGTGACCAGAGCGTTGATCTTTTCGAAGACCTCGGCGTGATAGGCGTTCAGCCAGTTGCGCTCATTGGTTGTTAACATTTCGGCCAAAATCAGGTGGCGGTCGATGGGCACAAACGTCAAGGTTTCAAAGCCGAGCATCTTGCGGTCGCCACCATCGGGAATCGTTGGCGGCGTGATAACCAGCAGGTTTTCGATGCGGATACCGTAGGCGCCTTCCTTGTAATGACCGGGCTCGTTTGACACGATCATGCCGGTTTCAAGAGGAGGCGTGGGGCGACGCGAGATACTTTGTGGGCCTTCGTGAACACCTAGATAAGCCCCAACGCCGTGACCCGTTCCGTGGTCGTAATCCATGCCAGCCTGCCAAAGTGCCATGCGGGCGAACCCGTCGAGGTCGCGGCCAGACAGTCCTTCGGGCCAGCGAGCGCGGGTGATGGCGATCATGCCTTTCAGAACCAACGTGTTGGCGCGTTTGGCCTTAACAGGCACCTCGCCAACCGCAACCGTGCGGGTGATGTCGGTGGTTCCGTCTTCGTATTGGCCGCCGCTGTCGACCAGCAAGGTTTCGCCTGTTTGCACCCGGCGGTTGGAGTTTTCATCGACGCGGTAATGCACGATTGCCCCGTTGGGGCCGGAGCCGCAGATGGTTTCGAATGAGATGTCTTTGAGGGCGTTGGTGTTACGTCGGAAGGTTTCCAGTTTTTGCACCACGTCGATTTCAGTCAGAGTACCGCTGGGGGCGGTGGCTTCGAGCCAGCAGAGGAACTCGGCCATGGCGGCGGCGTCGCGGATGTGGGCGGCGCGGGTTCCGGCGATCTCTGTCGGGTTTTTGCAGGCTTTGGGCAAGATGCATGGGTCCGCTTCCCAGACCGGATTTTGGAGGAGATCGGATACGGCGATGGGGGCCGTGTCGCGGTCGACTGCGGTTTTTCCGGTTAGATTGGCGAGACTTTCGGCGAACTCGTGTTGCGGAAGTAGCCTTACATTGTTCCCTAAATGCGCGCGCAATACGTCATCACATTTATCAGGGTCTACGAATAAATCTACGGAGCCATCAGCATGCAAAATTGCAAAACATAAGGCCACGGGGGTGTTCGTAATGTCGGAACCGCGAATGTTTAGAAGCCACGCGATGGAATCCGGCAGGGTTAGGGCAGCGGCGTTCAGGTCTTTTTCCGCTAGGCCTTCGCCGATTCTTTGGCACTTGCTTTCGCTGGTTTCCCCTGCGAATTTCAGCGGGTGGGGTTGTATTTTGCCTTTGGGCGGTTCGGGCCGATCTGCCCAGACGCGATCAATAAGGTTATCAGATTTACGCAAACTGATGCCATGTTCGCCAATCGTAGTTTCCAGTTTTTCGATTTCGTCAAAACTGTGTAGCCACGGATCAAAGGCGACGGTACCCCCCTGCGGCAAGGCTTCGATCAGCCAATCCGACAGCTTAACGTCGGGGTGCGGGACGGGCGTGAAACTGTTCAGATCAACTTGGGATCTGACTTGCAAAGTGTAGCGACCGTCGATGAAAACGCCGGCTTTATCTAAAAGCGCGGCGCAAAATCCGGCAGAGCCCGTGAAGCCGGTTAACCATGCCAGACGCTCGGAACCGGGGGCGACGTTTTCGCCAAAATGGGCATCTGCGCGGGGGATCAAAAAGCCGTCCACGTGTTCGGCCTTTAAGGTTTCGCGCAGTTTGGCGAGGCGCGACGGGCCTGCATCGGGGGATGTGGTTACTGAGAAAGTTTGAAACATGGTTCGGCTCACTGATTTGTTATGGCGCGTAAGTGGCCAAGTTTGCACGGTTCGGGGATTACCGCTAGGGTAATCCGTAGCAATACTGAAAAAGGGAGTTCGGAGTGCTTAAACTGTTGGCGTTTCTGTTTTTTATTGGTGGGGCAGTACGTGTTTGCTTTGACTGGCGTAATACGATTTCGCAGGCGGATCCGTTCCGGTTTACGGATACAGGAACCGTCTGGGCGCAAGTCCATTTCGATAGTTTGCAGGTATTACAGCCCGCGATTGAAAGGCATATCGGGCCATGGATGTGGGAGCGGGTGATTTTCCCCGTTTTGTTAACCCCGTTCGCACCGATCATGTTCGGACTGGCGCTGGTTTTCTGGCTGCTGGCTAAATGGAAAGCTAGGCGCCCTTAACGCGGCCACGCTTTTTAACATCATCTTCGAATAACGAGGCCAGTTG
>DFBD01000185.1 GCA_002367255.1 Rhodobacterales bacterium UBA3089
GCGTGTCAAATGCCCCCATCGCAACGCTGATCCAGTCGCGGTGTGGCGGGTCGAAGAACAGCGATGAACCACAAGTCGTGCAAAACCCCCGACGCACTTTTGGCGAGGATTGATACCACGTGATATTTTCGGCCCCTGTTATAGTCAGCGCATCTTTCTTGATGTCAGTTCCCGCATAATAATGCCCCGACTCTTTCCGGCATATCGTGCAATGGCAAGCATCGGGCGGAGGCAATTTCCCCTCGACGGTGAAGCTAACAGCGCCGCAAAGGCATGATCCTTTATGCATTATTTAACCCTCCTGTCTTGCGAAGGCTAACAGCAAGAACGGGTTCAAGCTAGCCTTTGGCAAACACCGTCTCGCGCCCCGGCCTGGGATGTCGCGGTATCATTAGTGCCAACACTAATGATGTAATTGCCATACCTGCGGCCAACACGAATACCATGCTCGGCGAGGTGATCCACAGATAGCCAAGCGCGGCGGGTAAAAATACCGCAGCGATATGGTTTATGGTGAAGGAAACCGCCGCCGTAGGGGCGATATCCTTCGGGTCGGCGATCTTCTGAAAGTATGTTTTCAGGGCAAACGCCAGCGCGAAGAACAAATGGTCGATCACGTAAAGCGACGCCGCCAGTACCACCCCCCAACCGAAATAGAATATCCCGCCATATGCGAGGAAAACCAAGGTCAACCCGACGTACTCAAACGCCAATGCGTTACGTTCGCCAATACGCGAAATCATATGGCCCATCATCGGTGCAAAAACCATGTTGGCAATAAAGTTTACAAGGAATAAGGCCGTTACCTCGTGTACCTCGAAGCCAAACTTTTCAACCATCATGAATGCGGCGAAAACCATGAAGATTTGCCGCCTTGCGCCCGCCATGAACTGCAATGCGTAATACAGCCAGTAACGTTTACGCAAGATCATCTTGGTGTGTTGCGGATGCGGTGATTCAAACTTGGGGTAAGCAATCCAGCAAATAAGTACGATCACCACAGTCGCACCACCGCCCATCATATAGACGAAATTATACGACAGATCGAAGGTCTTCCAGCTAACCACCAGTAACCCGTATGCAACCAAGGATGCGGCCGATCCTGCTGAAACAATCCACCCCAGCGTCTGCGGTGCTTTATCCTTGTCGATCCACTGTAACTGCAACGACTCGCTGACGGTGGCATAATAATGGAACCCGATTGAACTGATCATCGTCGTCACCAGCAATCCGCCCATCGTGGGGAACCAACCTGTGATCATCACCGCAAATCCCAGTGTCAGCAGGCTAACAAACGCCAGCGTTTGTTCGCGCATGAACATGATCACCACGATCACACCGACGGCCAAAAAGCCCGGAACCTCGCGCACAGATTGCAGCCAACCGATACCTACGCCGTCAAAACCGGCGGCCTCGATCACGAAGTTATTCAGCAATGCTAACCACGTCGCATGTGCCATTGGCAGGGCGGCAGCCATGACCACCAGCAACATGACGGGTTGCTGCCAGCGGGGCAGGGACTTGGCATCGGCCAATGTTACGGTTTTGCGGTTCGGAATTATAGACATTCGCAAGACTTACGAACCTTTGAGCGGATTGACCAGAACAATGTGGATTCACCTGATATAGATCAAAGGATTGCCGCAAAACATTGTATATGCGAACATTCATATGTACACGTGGAGAGCGTCATGGATTTGGTTTGGCTATTAGAAGCAGTGGGCGAGGATAAAGCCATCGCCGCCGCCGGTCTGCTTGTCGGTCTGGTATTCGGCATCGCCGCCCAACGATCCCGTTTCTGCCTACGCGCCGCTGCGGTCGAGTTCGCCCGTGGCAACATCGGCCCCAAAACTGCGGTCTGGTTGTTAACCTTCGCGACCGCCCTGTTCTGGACCCAAGGCGCGCTTTTCTTTGATGTGATCTCGCTAGACGAGGCGCGGATGCTATCTACCACCGGCTCCATCTCCGGTGCTATCATTGGCGGCTTGATCTTCGGCGCAGGCATGGTGCTGGCACGTGGTTGTTCGGGTCGTCTTCTGGTGTTGGCCGCAACGGGAAATCTTCGCGCCGTGATCTCCGGCCTTGTGTTCGCTGTTGTGGCACAGATGAGCCTGCATGGTCGGCTCTCTCCGCTTCGTGACTATCTGGCCGGCCTCTGGGTTACACCAAATGGAACCAACATCCAGATACTGGATTACCTCGGTTTGCCCGAAGGAACGGGCGTATTGCTGGGCGTCGCATTCGCGGCCTACGCCCTCTACGTGGCTTACAAAAACAAGGTCAGCAAACGGATACTGTTTATGGCTTCCGGTGTCGGTTTCGCCGTCGCGCTGGGCTGGTTCCTGACGTACTCGTTCTCCTCCATCAGCTTCGACCCCGTTCCAGTCGAGAGCGCGACGTTTACCGGCCCCTCCGCCGATACGCTTATGTATTTCCTGGGCAGGGACGCGGTAATAGACTTTGATATCGGTCTTGTACCGGGTGTATTCATTGGCGCCTTTTTGGCTGCATGGTGGGGAAAAGAGTTGCAACTCCAAGGTTTCCAAAGCGGCGAGTGCATGCGCCGTTACCTTCTGGGGGCAGGCCTGATGGGCTTTGGCGGTATGCTCGCTGGTGGGTGTGCTATCGGTGCAGGCGTTACGGGCGGCTCGGCTTTCGCACTAACAGCATGGATCGCGCTGACATTTTTCTGGATCGGCGCGGCGATTACGGATAGAATACTGGATCACAGACCCCAAGTTTGCCCCGCTTAATCCGTTCGGAGGAACCATGTTCCAAATACTACGCAACGCCTTTTTGATGCTGACACTAACAACCCCTTCCGCGATCTACGCTCAGGATTGCGCAGATTATAAAGCCGACTACGCAGAAGGCGAATATGGCCAAAGCCTGTTCTTATTCGAGGGCAGCACTCGCTGGGATACTGATGCAATAGTGCAGTACAACACTATTGTGGGCGATCACGATTTTTTTAACTCCAAGGGTGTCGAGCTGACAAACGTCCTTGCCGTTTTGCAACAAGATCGCGCTAACGTGAATCGTTTTGGCAAGCCGGACAGTGTGAATATGGCGTTTGATGGCGAGGCCCCGAACATGTTCTTCGACGAGCAGGATGGTTTTTTCACCACCCCCGCCCGTCGTGCCCTGTTCGCCGATATGACCCTCGTTGTTGAATGTTTCTACTATCCCGACCACGTGCAGGATTTCACCAGGCGGTTTATGAACCGAGAGACTTTTTTCCTGATGGTCACAGTGTTTGAGAACCCTAAAGGCGGGCTTGGGGTATTCATCGGCGAAGCGGGTTAGTCAGACTGAAATACGCGCTGTGCCTGCCATGTCATGCGTCAGATCGTTAACACTGTCGATGATGAATTGTGCGGTATCGTCGCTCATCAGGTAGCTGAAATTCAAGCGCACCCAACCGGGTTTGGCGGCCTCGTTCCCGCCCAGAATTTCGACGCGAAGCCGATCCGACGTTTCGCGATCAATCCCCAATAATCGATGCCCGTATGGCCCCGCACAAGCGCAGCCACCGCGGGCCTGAATGCCATACCGCTCGCTTAACTCACGCGTGAAAACCTGCGGGTCGATCTGTTTGCCATCGGCGTCTTTCACAAGGAAAGAGAAGATCGGTAAACGGTTCGGCATATCCAGCCCCAGCATCGTCATATGCGGGTTTTCGGCCCAGCCCAAAACCGCCATCGCGTTCAATTCGTGTTCGCGTGCGGTGATAACATCCTGCCCTATGGCATCTTTAACCATGAACACGAGCGCCGCACGGATATCACCGATGACATTAGGCGTTCCGGCTTCTTCGCGCGTGGCGATATCGTCTGTGTAGTTATGTTCCCACGGGGAAACAAATTCGACAGTCCCGCCACCCGGCCAACTAGGGATATCCAGCCGAACGGCGCTGTCGCGCACGATCAGAACGCCGGAAGCCGCCGGACCACCGGGGAATTTATGCGCGGACAACACAACGGCATCCTTCTGGGCATCCGTACCTGTGCCCATATCGATCGACAGATACGGTGCGCCACCCGCATAATCCCAAATCGCCAATGCTCCATGCGCTTTCAAAAGGCGCGTCACCGGATCGGTATCTGTGATAACGCCTGTAACGTTTGACGCCGCCGAGAATGTTCCGACCTTCAAATCCGCACTTTCATGTTCTTTCAGGGCCGCTTCCAAAGCGATCAAATCCGGTCCGCCAGCCTCGGCCTCGGGGATTTCGACCACTGTCGCCTTGCTTTCGCGCCAAGGCAGGATGTTGGAGTGATGCTCGTAAGGCCCCACGAACACCACTGGATTTTTCGCCTGCGGGATACCCGTTAACGCAACCAGACGGTTCAACCCCGCCGTCGCACCCGAGCCCGCAAATATAACGGAACACGCATCCGCTTTCGTAAGCCGCGCAATCTCGGCCCGCGCGTCCTCGCGAAGGTTGGTAATGTAAGCCCCCGTAAACGAAGTGTCTGTATGGCTGTTAGCATAAAACGGCAATACTTGGTGCGTGATGTAATCCTCAACCTGTGACAGCGCCCGGCCAGATGCAACATAGTCGGCATAGATCAGGGGCTTGCCAGTTGGCAGCATCATCCCCTCGCCAATCAGTCCGGCACGAAAGAACTCGGTAGGGTTGGACACGTTCAGGGTGTCGCGAAAAGCTTGTAGGGTCATGGAAATCTCCTTTTAGGGGAAATTATGCTGCATATATCCAAATTGCATTACCATTATCATTGATTAAATGATGAATCTTGTGTCATATGATCGAATGAAGGATCATAAACCAGATCAAATCGATAAACATATTCTTGCAGCGTTGCAGATCGACTCGTCCATTTCACAACGGGAACTGGCCGAAAAAGTAGGCCTTTCTCAAAATGCGTGCTGGCGACGGTTACAGGTTTTGAACGCCGAAGGAATTATCACCGGCTCCACCATCCAGCTCGACCGTCAGAAGCTGGGTTTGGGATTGGTGGTCTTCGTGATGCTCCGCACGCGCCACCATTCGGCAGGGTGGTTGAAAAGCTTTCGCACTCATGTGTCCACCATCCCCGAGGTCGTGGATTTCTTCCGGATTGGTGGAGATTACGACTACATGCTGAAAGTCGTGACCGAGGATATGGCGACCTACGACCGCGTGTACCAACGCCTGATTTCCAAGGTGGAGCTGGACTCGGTCACGTCATACTTTGCAATGGAAGCGATTGAGGAACAACGGCCGCTGCCGCTATAGAAAAAGGGCTGCACCGAAATGCAGCCCTTCCAAATTCGATATGGCGAAAAACCTTAGTTTTTCGCGTAGAATTCCACCACCAGGTTTGGCTCCATCATTACCGGGTAAGGTACGTCGGAAAGGCCAGGTGTGCGAACGAATTCGCAAGTCAGCTTGTTTGTGTCGATGTTCAGGTACTCGGGCGTATCACGCTCGGCAGAAGCTTGCGCTTCCATAACCAAGTTCATCTGACGGGATTTTTCACGAACAGCGATCACGTCGCCTTCGGAAACACGGTAAGAAGCGATGTTCACTTTCTTGCCGTTAACAGTCACGTGGCCGTGGTTTACGAACTGACGCGCTGCGAAAACTGTTGGTACGAATTTCGCACGGTATACAACAGCGTCCAGACGACGTTCCAGAAGACCAATAAGGTTCGCACCTGTATCGCCTTTTACACGGTCGGCTTCGCCAAAAATGCGACGGAACTGTTTCTCGGTCAAATCGCCATAGTAGCCTTTAAGCTTCTGCTTGGCGCGCAACTGTGTACCGAAATCGGACAGTTTTTGCTTGCGGCCTTGGCCGTGCTGGCCCGGGCCATATTCACGACGATTTACTGGCGACTTGGGGCGACCCCAAATGTTTTCGCCCATACGGCGATCGAGTTTATACTTGGCAGCTGTACGTTTAGTCACGGCTGGATCCTTTCAAATTTTGAAAGGTGCTTTCCTTACCCTTCCCATTATCGAGAAAGGTGACAGGCGTCCCCTTGCGAGGGCCACAAACACCAATTGACCTGCACCTCGCGGCACCGGATGGCGGGGT
>DFBD01000244.1:0-3143 GCA_002367255.1 Rhodobacterales bacterium UBA3089
CCACTGCCCGCCAAATCCAGATAGGGTTTTGCCATAAATGACGCCGCAAATCCGTGTTTACGCGCAATGCCTTTGACGAACCGCTTAAAGAACGTCGCATCGTCGGCTGCCTTCAACGGGTCATCGCCATGCATAAGGTTGACCTCGAACTGCCCGGTACCGTTTTCAGAAATCGCGGCGTCCACGGCAATATCATGACGTTCACAGGCATCATAAACATCCGCGAAGAAGGACTCGAAGGCGTCAATCTCGTCAATCGAAAGAACGTCATCACCTTCCAACCGCCGCCCCGTAACAGGCGAGCGTGGCGGCAGGGGTCGCCCCTCGGCCGGATCGGTCAGATAAAATTCCAGCTCCATCGCGGTCACAGCAGTCAAACCAGCCGCCTTATACCGGTCCAGCACCCGCGCCAAAACCTGCCGAGGATCAACGGGGGACGGCGCGCCGTCTTCCTGCCACATCCACAACGGCACCATTGCGGTCGGGCGTTCTAACCAGTCCATCGGCATCAGCCCGCGCCCCGTAGGTCGTGCAAAACCGTCTGCATCACCGCTGTCAAACACCAACGGGTTATCCGTATCGGAGCCCCAGATATCGACGCAACTGATAGAAAGCGGCATCCGCGCCCCTTCGGACAAAATCTTCTGCGCTTGTGCCACCGGCAACCGCTTGCCGCGCCACACCCCGTTCAAATCCACCACAGCAGCGCGAACACTGCTTATTTCTGACTGACTTTCCAACCAAGTCATCGCGTCACTCAAAGCCATGCGAACTCCAATTTACCACTTGATGCTATGGGAATGCCGCTAACGTTAACTGTCAATCGAATTCTCGTCGATGTCACAAGAATTCCCTTTGTCGCCGCGCAGATTTAAGGATACAATGACCCAATTCAAACTTGCACAAATACTCAAATTCAACCAAGGCCCGATTAAATGAAACACTTAAGCTTTTTCACCCTCGGGTTAATCTTCATCTTTTCCGCAGCGCACGCACAAGACCGCTTGCAAATCGGATATTTCGATGAGTGGCCCCTACCCGCACATTACGGCCAAACCTCCGGTGCATACGACGAAGTTTTAGGCGCAAAAGCCGAGTGGACCGCCTATAATTCCAGCACCGCCATGTTCGCAGCCCTGGAATCCGGCGATATCCAGATAGCCTTGTCCCAAGGCCTCGTCCCGTTTCTAACAATCACCACGGCGGGCCATGACTTCAAAATGGTAGACATCGCCGTGTCCTACCCCGCCAACGAAAACTGTTTTGCGCACCCCGATTTGCGGTACTCCGCAACCAACGCGGCGGTCTTGAATGGCACTACGGCAGCGCTCGCCATCGGTACCACGGTGCATTTCAATCTGAACCGGGCGTTAACACATTTCGGTATCGATCTGGCCAGCGTGGAAATGGTTAACATGACGCCGATACAGGCAGCGGCGGCACTCAAGCAGGGCAAAGTCGATATTGCCTGCGGCTGGGGGCCAGCCCTGTCCACGCTGCAAGATTTCGGCAGCGTCCTTTTAAGTAACGACCAAAAAGCGGAAATCGGCATCAACAATTACGACGCCATCGTCATCCGCTCCAGCTTCGGCGCTGACAATCCTGAAGTGGTTGCGAAGTTTCTGAAAGTCACAGCCGAATTAAACACCGCTTTCACCGCCAGCGCCGCCCGCATGATCCCTGGCATCGCAACACCGCTGGATATGTTTGAAGGAACCGTTGCGGAATCAATGGCAGGCTTCGAATTTCCATCGATAACCGCCAAACTTGGCGAAAGCTGGTTGGGTGGCGGCGTGCAAACCCACCTGAAACAACTGGCGGACTTCTTTGTCGTTCAAGGAACGATGGACAACGACCTCGACGACTACGCCCACACCGTTGATGCCACCTACCTGCAAGCAGCTGCTGATTTACCGCTAATCGACGCCGAATAACGCAAAACCCCGCCCCTGTGGCGGATTTGACCACTTGCCTAATCGCACACATTAATTGCATTAATTTGCATATATAAATATAACCACCCTCAAGGGTCACGAAATTAACGGGAGGGCGGTCGCCAAAATGACCAAGCATCACCAGCCACAACTCGATACTTCGCCGAAGATCAGCGACGAAATTCGCCACACCACATGTTACATGTGTGCGTGCCGTTGCGGGATTAATGTGCATTTGCGCGAAGGCAAAGTTGCATATATCGAGGGCAACAAGGACCATCCGGTAAATCAGGGCGTTCTGTGCGCTAAAGGTTCGGCTGGCATCATGCAGCACTACGCACCGTCACGCCTGAAAGCGCCGATGAAGCGCGTAGGCGAGCGTGGCGAAGGCAAGTTCGAAGAAATCAGCTGGGACGAAGCTTTTGACATCGCCACAGGTTGGTTGAAGCCGATCCGCGAAGAAGCTCCGGAAAAGCTGGCGTTTTTCACCGGTCGTGACCAATCGCAATCCTTCACAAGCTGGTGGGCGCAGGCGTTCGGTACACCGAATTACGCGGCCCACGGGGGTTTCTGTTCGGTTAACATGGCGGCTGGCGGCATCTATACGATGGGCGGGGCGTTCTGGGAATTCGGCGCACCCGATTGGGACAACACCAAACTGTTCATGATCTTTGGCGTGGCCGAGGATCACGACTCCAATCCGATCAAAATCGGTCTGGGTAAGTTGAAGAAACGTGGTGCCAAAGTTATCGGCGTTAACCCTATTCGTTCCGGCTATAACGCGATTGCGGATGAATGGGTGGGCATTACACCGGGCACCGATGGCTTGTTTATCCTCTCGATGATCCACGAATTGCTGAAATCCGGCAACGTCGATCTCGATTATCTGATTCGCTACACCAACATGCCGTTCTTGGTAAATCAGGATAAAGACAGCGACGAACACGGCCTGTTCATCCGCGATGCGGAAGGTAAAGAACTAGTCTGGGATCGTGTGAAAAACGAAGCCGTTGCGTGGGATACCAAAGGCGTTAAGCCCGAGATGAAGGGTTCTTATGAAGTTAACGGCGTGCCATGCACCCCTTCCTTCATGTTGCTGGCTGACAAATATCTGGCTGATGAATACACGCCAGAGGCCGTTGCCGATCGCGTAGGTATTTCCGCTGAACGTATCAAAGCCATCGCTGCCGAACTGGCGCAAGTCGCCTT
>DFBD01000244.1:3243-19294 GCA_002367255.1 Rhodobacterales bacterium UBA3089
GCGCGGGCATTGCACACGTTGCAAATCATGCTCGGTTCGGTCGAGGTTCCCGGCGGTTTCCGCTTCAAACCTTCTTATCCGAAGCCCGTTTCGGCGCACCCCAAACCGCACCACAAAGTCACCCCCGGCCAGCCGCTAGACGGACCGCACCTTGGGTACCCACGTGGTCCCGAAGATTTGGCGCTCGATTCAAACGGCAAAGCCAAGCGGATCGATAAAGCCTTCACATGGGAAAACCCACTATCGGCCCACGGCCTGATGCATATGGTTATTTCCAACGCACATGCGGGTGATCCGTACAAGATCGACACGCTGTTCATGTATATGGCGAACATGTCGTGGAATTCGTCGATGAACACCTCGGGTGTGATGGACATGCTGACCGACAAAGATGAAAACGGCGATTATGTCATCCCGCATATCATCTATTCCGATGCGTATTCGTCTGAAATGGTTGCGTTTTCGGACCTGATCTTCCCTGACACGACGTATCTTGAACGTCACGACTGTATCAGCCTTCTGGATCGCCCGATTTGCGAACCCGACGCGATTGCAGACAGCATTCGCTGGCCTGTGGTCGAGCCTGACCGCGATGTTCGTGGTTTCCAGACTGCCCTTATCCAGCTTGGCGCGAAACTCGGCCTACCGGGTTTTGTCAAAGAGGATGGCACCGATAAATTCGAGGATTACGCCGACTACATCCAAAGCCACGAGCGCCGTCCCGGCGTTGGCCCGCTGGCCGGTTTCCGTGGCAAGGATGGCAAAGGCAAGGGCCGCGGCGAGCCGAACCCGAACCAGATCCAAGCCTATATCGACAACGGCGGTTTCTGGATTGACCATATCCCCGAGGAAGCCTCCTACTTCAAACCGTGGAACATGGATTACCAGAACTATGCTGTTGAACGCGGTCTTTACGACGCCGTTCAGCCCTATGTTTTCGATGTCTATCAAGAAACCCTGCAAAAGTTCCGCTTGGCTGCCGAAGGCAAAGGCGACATTCAGCCGCCCGAGCATCTGCGTGAACAAGTCCGCGCATCCATGGACCCATTGCCAACATGGTGGGAACCGTTTGAGCAAGCGGCTGTTGATAACGACGAATTCCCGCACCACGCCCTGACACAACGCCCGATGGCGATGTATCACAGCTGGGGCACGCAGAACGCGTGGTTGCGCCAAATTCACGGCCACAACCCGCTCTATGTTCCGACAGACATCTGGGAAGCGAATGGTTTTGAGGATGGTGACTGGGCGAAGGTAACTTCGCACCACGGCTCCATCACAGTGCCTGTTGCTTTGATGGAAGCGTTGAACTCCAACACTGTTTGGACATGGAACGCGATTGGTAAACGCAAGGGCGCGTGGGCGTTGCAAGATGATGCACCTGAAACCACCAAAGGTTTCTTGCTGAACCACCTGATCCACGAATTGCTGCCTTCCAAGGGTGACGGTCAACGCTGGGCCAACTCCGATCCGGTCACAGGCCAAGCTGCGTGGTTCGACCTTCGCGTGAAGATCGAAAAAACCGCGACACCGCCGAATCTGCAATCGCAACCCGATATCGCCCCACAGGAATCCCCAGTTGGGCGCGGTCCGAAAAACGTTGAATACGGGAAGGAGTGGTCATGACTACTTTACCACAATCCACGCAGAAGAAGCTCGGCCTAGCCATTGATCTGGACACCTGTGTTGGCTGCCACGCTTGTGTGATTTCCTGCAAGGAATGGAACACAAGCAACTATGGCGCGCCGCTGTCGGATATGGACGCCTACGGCGCAGAACCTGTCGGGACTTTCCTTAACCGCGTGCATACGTTCGAGGTTAAACAGGAAAACAAGCCCGCACAGGTAACGCACTTCCCGAAATCCTGCCTGCATTGCGAGGACGCACCATGCGTCACCGTTTGCCCAACCGGCGCCAGCTATAAACGGTCCGAAGACGGTATCGTTCTGGTTAACGAAAGCGACTGCATTGGTTGCGGCCTTTGTGCGTGGTCCTGCCCATACGGTGCGCGTGAAATGGATGCCGCCGAGGGAGTAATGAAGAAATGCACGCTGTGTGTAGACCGGATTTACAACGAGAATATCCCCGAGGAAGATCGTGTACCTTCTTGTGTCCGCACCTGCCCGGCAGGCGCACGTCACTTCGGTGATTTCGCAGACCCGAACAGCAACGTGTCGATCCTGTCGGCTGAACGTGGCGGCATGGAATTGATGCCAGAACAAGGCACCAACCCTGTAAACCGCTACTTGCCGCCTCGTCCGAAAACCGACGTTGAGCAGATCGACATCCTCGCACCCCTTCTAGAACGCCAACCCGAAGAGACCGGTGGTTTCCTCGGCTGGCTTGACCGTACATTGGAGAAACTCTGATGCATCCAGCACCTTCAGTAATCATCTTCACCGCACTTTCAGGCCTTGGTTTTGGCATGATGGTGTACTTTGGCCTCGGCTTTCTGGACGTGTCCGGCTGGGTGGCTTTCACGTTCGTAGCTATCGCGTACGCGTTGGCGGGTGGCGGATTGCTATCCTCGCTGTTCCACCTTGGCCATCCCGAGCGTTTCGTCAAAGCCCTGCGTCAATGGCGCAGCAGTTGGCTTTCGCGCGAAGGCATCCTTTCCATCGTCACCATGGGTGTTTTCGGCATTTATGCCCTGATGTGGATATTCATGGACGTTCGCAATCCGGCGCTGGGCAGCCTTGCCGCCGCCCTATCCGTGTTGACGATCTTCAGCACCTCGATGATCTATGCGCAGATGAAATCGGTGCCACGCTGGCACACGCCAATGACCTCGGTCCTGTACCTTCTCTATGCTTTCGCAGGTGGCGCGCTGATGACTGCGCAAATGGTTCTGGCCGGTTGGCTGATGCTGGCCCTTGCAGTGGCGCAGATCGTAACATGGGTTCAGGGTGACGGCGCATTTGCCAAAACCGGTTCCGACATGGGCACGGCAACGGGCCTTGGCTTCCTTGGCAAAGTCCGCCTTTTGGAAAAACCGCACTCCGGCACCAACTACCTGATGAAGGAAATGATCCACGTTATCGGTCGCAAACACATCCTGAAACTGCGCATTATTGCACTGGGGCTTGGCTCGCTTATACCAGCAATCCTGTTGCTGGCCGTCGATGCTGGTCACATGATGGCATTGGTCGTGATCCTGATCCACCTCGTCGGCCTGTTCGCCCAACGCTGGCTGTTCTTTGCCGAGGCCGAACACGTCGTCGGCCTCTATTACGGTCAACGTTAACCCAGGATATTGTCCTTCGGACCATAGGGGAAACCGGTGATGTTTACCGGACCGGTTTCCTCGATCACTACGATGTCATGTTCTCGGTATCCGCCTGCCCCCGCCGTGCCTTCGGGGATCGTCAACATCGGCTCCATCGAGATAACCATGCCCGGTTTCAGCACCGTGTGAATATCCTCACGCAGTTCCAGCCCGGCCTCGCGGCCATAATAATGCGACAGCACCCCAAAGGAATGTCCGTAGCCAAAGCTGCGATATTGCAGTAAATCCTTGCCTGCGAAGAACTGGTTGATTTCGGCACAAATGTCCGAACACATTGCCCCCGTTTTGATTAACGACAGCCCAAGTTCATGCGCCTCGACGTTTGCCTCCCAAATTTCGAGGCTGCGTTCATCAGGTTCGCCCAGCCAAAGCGTCCGCTCAAGTGCCGTGTAATATCCGTTGATCATCGGAAAGGTATTCAGACTAAGAATATCGCCCCGTTGCAACTTGCGAGACGTCACGGGGTTATGTGCTCCGTCCGTATTCAAGCCGGACTGAAACCAGACCCAGCTATCGCGCAGCTCCGAATCCGGGAAGGCGCGGGCGATCTCGATTTCCATTGCATCACGTCCAGCCATGGCGACATCAATCTCGCGCACCCCCTCGGCTACGGCAGCCACCACCGCTGCTCCGCCAACATCGGCAATTCGCGCGCCTTCTTTGATCAGGGCGATCTCGGCGGCAGATTTTACCATTCGTTGTTTCATCGTTGCAGGGGCAATATCGACAACCTCAATCGCACCAAAGAATTCAGACAGCTTATCCCGCTGGGCCATCGTCATATGATCGCCCTCGATCCCCAAGCGGGCCGCACCAGCAACCAGATCCCGCACTGCCCGCCAGTAATTATCCCGCTTCCAATCCGTGTAAATCACATTCTCATGCGCTGAGCGTCGCCACGGCTGCCCACCATCAATGTTGGCCGAGACCGTAACCGAACGATCCTGTGTCACGACGCAGGCATAGGGCCGCCCGAAGCTGCAATAGAGAAACCCCGAAAAATACGCGATATTGTGCATCGAGGTCAGCAGCACGGCCTCAATCCCGTCCGTTGCCATCTGGGCCCTCAATTTAGCCAATCTTGCATCATATTCTGACAAATCAAAAGGTAACGGGGCTTTTTCGCCATTTCGTAGATTGAAAAATTCCGGTCGGATGTGTGTCATTTGTAGAACCTCGTATAAAGGTCCGGGCGTTCAGGACGTAGATAAACAAGGCGAACCCTTGGGCGACGCCATCGCCCTGTGCCTGAAAGCATCCTAATCTTGAAACTACCGCCAGAGCAATAGCGCCAATATCCCCAAACTAACCAATGCAATCCCGAGCACCTCGCGCCCGCTGGAACGTTCACGGAATATCAGAACCGACACGGCAAAGCTGAACAACAGCTCCACCTGTCCGACCGCCTTCACATAAGCCGCATTTTGCAACGTCATGGCCGAAAACCAGCCAAGCGAGGCAAGGCCACCGGCCACCCCAACCCACGCAGAAACGCGCCAGCTTTTCAAAACGCGCCCGATCTGCGGCGTATCCTTCCACGCTAACCAAACCAACATGATTACCGTCTGGAAAACCAGCACACAGGCCAAAGTGAATGTGGCCCGTATCAAAAAATCTCCACCGCCAAGCGCCAGCGATGCCCCCCTATAACTGATCCCCGAAACTGCAAACGCCGTCCCAGACGCAACGCCAATCAACGCCCCTTTGTTAAGAATCCCGCCGCGCAATCCGTTGGCTGATGAAATCAATACCACCCCTGCCAAGCTTATCAGCAGGGCTACCACCGCCATCGGCGTGATCGTATCACTTAAAACGATAACCCCAAAAAGCGCTGCCTGCACCGTTTCCGTTTTTGAAAACGTCGTCCCCACAGCAAAGTTCCGCAATCCGAATAAATGTACCAGCAGCGCGGTGGCGATTATTTGTGACAGGCCCCCTAAAACCGCAAACCCGGCAAACCGCACCGTCGGTTCTGGGGCCGCATATCCGCCAACCGTGATCAGCGCGGCAAGAACGCCAAGGATCAGCGGCGCCGCAAAGATAAACCGCGAAAAAGTCGCCCCCGTGGTGCTAAGCTGCCCCTTCAGATGTTTTTGCAACGCCGAGCGAACGTTCTGAAAGAACGCTGCTCCGATTGCTATTAGGACCCAAAGTTCCATCGCTTACCTTTGATATGCAAGTACATGGTTCAAATAGGCCTCGCTCTGAATTTTGAATTGGGTTTGCCCGACTTTGGCAAACCCTTGCGCCAAATAAAACGCGGTCGCTCGTTTGTTTTCAGCATTAACTGCCAGCCATGGATCGCCCAGTGTCAACGCTTGCTTTAACAAAGCCAACCCGACACCTTTGCCCTGATGCCGCCCCTGTACATACAGGGTTGCAAGTTCCACATCCGAGCAACCCGCAACAGGTGCATCCTTCCCGTTTGTCATCCGCACAAATCCGTCGATACCAGCCACGTTTTCTGAAACCCATACCGTCTCTACGGGGTCAGTCAGGATTGTTTTGAACTTGGCGGTGGTGAATTCCTCCAGCGCATAATCCGCGAAAAAGGCGTTCACACCTTCACGGATGTACGTGCCCAGCCAAACCTCGATCGAAATCGCGGCGAGGCTGGAACTGTCCGTTATTTTCGCCCGCCTGATGCTCAAAGTGTTTTGGCCATATCCCGCAACGGCACCTTCTGGATTTTCCCGGTAGAGGTCTTGGGGACCTCCATGAACACTACCGACCGTGGCACTTTGAAACTGGCCAGATTTTCACGGCAATGGGCGATGATCTCGGCCTCGGTCGCGCTGAGTCCGGGTTTCAGTTCCACAAATGCACAAGGGGTCTCGCCCCATTTGTCGTCCGGCCGCGCAACCACGGCACATGCTGCCACCGCGTTATGTGCATATAGCACGCCTTCGATTTCGATAGACGAGATATTCTCGCCCCCCGAAATGATGATATCCTTCGCGCGATCACGAAGCTGGATATACCCGTCAGGATGCACCACCCCCAAGTCGCCCGAATGGAACCAGCCACCGGCAAAGGCCTCTTTCGTTGCTGCCGGATTATCCAGATAGCCTTTCATGGCGATGTTACCGCGCATCATCACCTCGCCCATGGTTTCACCGTCGTGAGGAACCTCGACCATGGTTTCAGGGTCCAGAACTTTTGTGTCTTCCTGCACCACATAAGCCACCCCTTGACGGGCCTTCAGGTTCGCCTGTTTGCCAATGGGCAAGTCGTTCCATTCTTCGTGCCACGCACAGGAAACCGCAGGCCCGTAGGTTTCGGTCAAACCATAGGCGTGGGTTACATCGAACCCCTCTTCCTTCATGGATTGCAGAACCTTGGCTGGCGGAGGCGCGGCCGCTGTCATCACCTTACACAGGTGATTAAACGGGCGTTTCTCGTCCGTCGCGTTGATCATAAAGCTAAGCACAATCGGCGCGCCGCACAGGTGATCCACACCGTGATCCGCGATACCGTTATAAATATTCGCCGCCGTAACCTTACGAATGCACACGTTCGTGCCAGCCTTCGCCGCCACCGTCCAAGGGAAACACCAGCCGTTGCAATGGAACATTGGAAGCGTCCACAAGTAAACCGGATGCGCCGCCATATTCCATTCCAGCGTATTACCAAGCGCGTTCAGATACGCACCGCGATAATGGTAAACGACACCCTTCGGGTTGCCCGTCGTGCCGGACGTATAGTTGATGCTGATCGTATCCCACTCGTCCGCCGGACCGCTGTATTCAAACGCAGGATCACCGCCCGCGATGAACGCCTCATAGTCCTGCGCACCCAACAGCTCGCCACCCTCGGCACCGGGATCATCAATGTCTATCAAAACTGGCGAGCCATCGGCCATTTCAACCGCCGCCTTCACGATATCCGAGAACTCCCGATCCGTAATCAGCAGCTTGATCCCGGCATGGTCAATAATATACGCGATCGTCTTGGCATCGAGGCGATAGTTCAGCGCGTTCAACACCATCCCCGCCATTGGCACGCCGAAATGCCCCTCGTAAAGCTCGGGTGTATTCATCGCCATGTATCCAACAACGTCACCTTTCTCCAAGCCGGATTTAGTAAGCCCCGAGGCCAACTGCCGACACCGCGCATAGGTCTGCGCCCAGTTGCGTTGAATGTCACCGTAAATCACTGCCGTGTGGTCCGGGAACGTCCGCGCGGCACTGTTCATGAAGGAAACGGGTGACAGCGGCGCGTAATTCGCAGCGGTTTTCGGCAAGGTCATATGAGCGTGGGTCATAGGGAATTCCTTTTGTTTCGAATAGAGCCTAACGGGAACGGCCCGCGCCGTCACTCCTTACGAAGTGAAACGAGGCCGATGCCCGTAGATTCAAACCCGCCATCAACCGCCAGTACCTGCCCGTTGATATAGCTGGCTTTGTCGGACGACAGGAAAAAAACCGCCTCGGCGATTTCCTCTTCCAGTCCGTAACGGTTAAGCGGAATAACATCGTGATAATCTGCGCGGATTTCGGGGCTGTGAACTTTCTTGGCCATTTCCGTATCCACGGGGCCGGGGGCAACCGCATTCACACGTATACCTTTGTTACCAAGCTCTGCCGCCTGCTGTTTGGTCAGGTGGATCAACCCCGCCTTGCTGGTGCCATAAGCCACGCGCAAAGTGCTGGCCCTAAGGCCCGAGATCGAGACGATATTCACCACCGCGCCGCCCTGTTGCATTATCAAAGGCGTGCAGGCCTTGGTGCAGATGAACGGGCCGCTCAAATTCACGGCCATGATACGGGACCAGACTTCAAAGTCCGTATCCTCTATGGTTTGGAAATCCGCAATGCCTGCGTTATTCACCAGCGCATCAATCCGTCCGAAACGCTGCGTAATGGCCTGAATACCCGCTGCCACCTGATCCGGCTCGGCCACGTCCGCCTCAATCGCCAATGTATCATCCGGTACGCCCAGCGCATCATACGACGCGCTCAACGTTTCAGTATCGATATCCAGCATGGCAACTTGCCAGCCCTCGGCCAGAAATTTCCGCGTCGTCGCCAGCTCGATGCCTCGTGCCGCCCCCGTTACCAAAACCAGCTTCTTGCTCATGCTTAATCTTCCGTAAACTTGTTGTCACGCGGGAAGCCGCGCGGTGCCATCCGGCCAGCAGATGCCCGTTTCCCCATCCAGTCGCCCAGTTCGGTTTCCGTCCGTGTGCGTCCAGCCGGGTCTTTCCAGCTAAGCCCGTCAACCAGATTAAACGTCTTGGCATCCGACAGCTCGCCCTCTTTGTCAGCGTATTTCTGTAACCGAACCCCTTTGCCGCGCCCCATTTCAGGCAGCTCTGCCAACGGGAAAACCAGCACTTTGCGGTTCAACCCGACGCAAGCGACATGGTCACCGTCAACCGGCTTGCAAATCAATGCGCGCACGCCGTCCTTAACATTCAACACCTGACGGCCCGAGCGCGTTTGTGCGATCACATCGTCTTCCGATACCACAAACCCGTCACCGGCCGAGGAGGCCAACAATAACTTGCGTCCGGCCTTATGGATGAACAAATCAACCATCTCGGCATCATTCGGCATATCGACCATCAGGCGGATAGGCTCGCCCATGCCGCGCCCGCCGGGCAGGTTCGAACAGGCAATCGTATAGAACCGCCCGTTGCCGGCAAACGCCACGATCTTGTCGGTAGTTTCCGCGTGGAAGATAAACCGCCCCTCGTCGCCATCCTTGAACTTCAACTCCTGATCCAGCGCCACGTGGCCCTTCATCGCCCTGATCCAGCCCATCGCCGAACAGACCACCGTAATCGGTTCGCGTTCAATCATCGCCTCGATCGGTACTTCCTCAAAATCGGGCGCATCCGCCAGTTCGGTACGGCGGGCACCACCCTCGGAATTCTTGCCAAACTTCTTGCGGGTCTCGCGCAGTTGTTCCGAAATTTTGGCCCATTGCAGGTCTTCGCTATCCAGCAAATCCTCGATCCCGGCACGTTCAATCAATAAGGCGTCGCGCTCGTTGCGCAGCTCCATTTCCTCAAGCTTGCGCAAGGAACGCAAACGCATGTTCAAAATCGCCTCGGCTTGCACTTCGGTCAGGTCGAACTCGGCGATTAACGTTGCCTTAACTTCGTCCTCGTAGCGGATAATCTCGATCACGCGATCAAGGTTCAGGAAGGCAATTATAAACCCTTCCAAGACCTCCAGCCGCGCATCGATCTTGCCCAAGCGAAAGCGTGACCGACGCAGCAGGATATCCCGCCGATGATCGATAAACGCCCGCAGAACCTCTTTCAAAGTCGACACCTGCGGCGTGCGCCCGTCAATCAGCACGTTCATGTTCATCGAGAACCGCACCTCTAGGTCCGTCTGCCGGAACAGCGTCTCCATCAGCACGGTCGGATCAACCGTCTTGGCACGGGGTTCCAACACCAGCCGGATATCCTCAGCCGACTCATCACGCACATCGGCCAGAATCGGGATTTTCTTGGCGTTGATAACCTCGGCGATCTTCTCGATCAGTTTGGATTTTTGCACCTGATACGGAATTTCAGTGACAACCACCTGCCACATCCCGCGACCGATATCCTCTATCTCGTATTTCGAGCGCAGCCGGAAAGACCCGCGCCCTGTTTTATACGCATTCAATATATTCTCGCGCGGCTCAACCAGCACGCCACCCGTCGGGAAATCCGGGCCCGGAATCATCTCGACCAAGGTCTCGTCCCGCGCGTTTGGCGCTTTGATCAGGTGCAGCGCTGCATCGCAAAGTTCACCCACGTTATGCGGTGGAATGTTCGTCGCCATACCCACCGCGATGCCTGTGGACCCATTGGCCAACAACTGTGGAAAGGCGGCAGGCAGAACCTCTGGTTCACGCTCCGATCCATCGTAATTGTCTTTGAAATCAACCGCATCCTCGGACAGGCCTTCCATCATCGCAACAGCGGCGTGGGTCAACCGCGCTTCCGTATACCGCTGCGCCGCAGGGTTATCACCGTCGATATTACCGAAATTCCCCTGCCCGTCGACCAGCGGATACCGGACACTGAAATCCTGTGCCAATCGCGCCAGCGCATCGTAAATCGCCTGATCGCCGTGGGGGTGATAATTACCCATCACCTCGCCCACAATCTTGGCGCATTTCCGGTAACTTCCTGTCGGGTCCAACTTTAACCCGCGCATGGCGTACAGAATCCGCCGGTGTACCGGCTTCATGCCGTCACGCGCATCCGGCAGCGCGCGGTGCATGATCGTGGACAATGCATAGGTCAGATACCGATCCCCAAGCGCACGGCGCAAAGGTTCGGACGTCATCGCGCCGCCATCGGGTATATCGGGGGTATCAGTCTTTTTCACCATACATGTTGTGTATAACGGTCCTGTTTAGGGGTCCAGCAGGAAAACGAATTCGAGCCTACATATTACGCTGGCTCCATCCATGCCAGCCGACTGGTTAGTCGTCAGTAACTTATTAATATATACAGCAGCGGCCCTTATTATGAAATAATGCATTTTATCTTCTAAACGTAATATTAATCGCCGCCACCGGCGACGACATCGCCTCCGTCCCTGACACCGTGCGTATGCTTCGTCGGCGTTTTGTGTTTGGCTTGATTGACATGCGGTTTCATAGGCGGTTAGCCTGCCGTTCAAAAGTCTGAAAAAAGGAGAGTTGGCCGAGGCCAAGCTGGCCAATATGTGCAAGGCTGATGCCCTCGTTCAACAAAGGTTAATAATGCCCAAAAAATCTATCTTAATTACCGGATGCTCGTCCGGTATCGGTTACGATGCAGCCCACACCTTACACAAACGCGGTTGGCGCGTCTTCGCCACCTGCCGCGCCGAGGCCGATTGCGAGCGCCTGCGCGGCGAGGGGCTGGAAAGCTTTCGTCTGGATTACCAAGACGAAACCAGCATCCTGTCCGCAATCAAGGAAACCCTGAAACGCACAGGCGGCACGCTCGACGCGCTGTTCAACAACGGTGCTTACGCCATCCCGAGTGCTGTCGAAGACCTATCCCGCGACGCCCTGCGCGACATATTCGAGACAAACGTCTTTGGTCAAATCGACCTGTCCAACCGTCTGCTGCCAACCATGCGTGCACAAGGCCACGGCCGGATAATTCATAATTCGTCGGTATTAGGTTTCGTCTCCACCCCGTTTCGTGGCTCGTACTGTTCCACAAAGTTCGCCCTTGAGGCCCTGACAGACGCCCAAAGAATGGAACACAAAGACAGCCCGATCGAGTTCATCCTGATCGAGCCCGGCCCCATACCGACAGATTTCCGCATAAACGCCGCCAAGCAATTCGAAAAATGGGTCGACTGGAAAAACGCTCACCGCAAAGATTTCTACGAGTCCGTGGTTCGCAAGCGCTTGTATGACACCTCCGGCAAAAAGGATTTTTCCGAACTGCCTGTTTCCGCCGTGACCGCCAAGCTGATCCACGCACTGGAATCCAAGCGCCCACACCCGCGCTACTATGTGACCATAACCACGCATTTGTCCAACATCCTGCGCCGCGCACTGCCAACGCGCCTGCTGGATTTCGTTTTATCGCGACAGTAGGTCCCTTGGCTAAACAAGCACAATGCCCTAAAAGCACCAGAAACAGGAGCAGCCCATGACTTCAGACCCACTATTTTACATAATTGTCGCCGCCTGCATTGCCGTGTTAGCCGTCTTGATGCTAGGTGTCGGCAGCTTTGCCAAAAGCGGCGAATTTCACAAGAAGTATGCCAACATTATTATGCGCTGGCGCGTTGGCTTACAGTTCGTCGCGATCGTTCTGATCATGCTTTATATCTGGCTTCGAAACGGAGGGTGACATGGTTACTCTAAACAAAATATACACGCGTTCCGGCGACAAAGGCGACACGGCCCTTGGTAACGGAACCCGCGTGGCCAAGAACTCCGCTCGTGTTAATGCCTATGGCACGGTTGATGAAACCAACGCCACAGTCGGGCTGGCCCGCCTGCATGCAAGCGGGGATATGGACGTGGCCTTATCGCGCATCCAGAACGATCTGTTCGATCTTGGCGCAGACCTTTGCCGCCCTGATATGGCATCCGACGCGGATGCCGAATACCCGCCTTTGCGCGTGAACGAGGCGCTCGTTGAACGTCTTGAGGCCGAAATTGATGATATGAACCGCGATCAGGAAACACTGAAAAGTTTCATCCTGCCCGGTGGCAGCGCCCTATCTGCCCACCTGCATCTGTGCCGAACCGTATCGCGCCGTGCCGAGCGTCTGGCCGTGGAATTATCCGAAACGGAAAGCGTTAACCCGGCTGCGGTCAAATATCTTAACCGCCTGTCCGACTGGTTTTTCGTTGCATCCCGCGCCGCAAATAATAATGGCGCCGAAGACGTTTTATGGGTCCCCGGCGCCAACCGTTAATCAAGCGTTAATATATCGCAGCCCTAATGGCATCCGCCAATACCACCTCGCCAGCCGGCGTCAGATGCGTATTCGTTTCCCCCTGATGCCAGACCGCCCAGTCACCCTGCGCCACGTCACCTGCCAAAATCAGCGCACGCATGTGGGCGTATGTGTCCACAAACGAAGCCCCTTCAGCCAATGCCGCCGCCTTTTGCATAACCCTTACGGATGCCCGCAGCGTTTGCTCGGTGTTCACCGTATCCCCGCCGCTTACGAAGTTCAGATAGTGCGAGCCGACCACCACAACCCGTGCCACCCCCTTTGCCTTCACCGCCTGAATCCAGCCCGAAATGTTGGCTAAAGTGTCCACAGCCAGATCATCCCCCGCAATGGGAATTATAGTTAACGGAGCTTCCAGAACCACCGACGCGCCGGTTAAAGATGCCACCTTACGGCTTTCACTATTCACCTGAACCCAACCGCCAACGGCCAGTTTACTGGCATCAGCCACGTCGAAGCTATCAGCCGTGGGCACGGGCGAGGCCACAATCTGCGTCACCTCGTCATTCGAGCCCGCATAAATGCTGGCCACACTGGGCACATCCTCGACAAACAAACTGTCAACAGCCGCCAACATCTGGGCCGAACTTTCACCCGAAGCCCCGAAGTTGCGCGCAACAACCCCTTCGCCCACACCGACAAGCGCGGGGTAAAACTGCGCCTCCGGCATACCAAACGAAACGTTGAAAGTGTGGCTATCCCCCTCTGCCGCGTAATACGGCGCGAGCGGTTCCAGCGTTAGACGGCGGTCGTGAATGACATCACCACAGATAACCGCAATCTCGGCCAAGTGTCCGTCAAGTACCCTTAACACTTGATTAGGATACCCCCCAAGCCCACATGGCTTGGCATCGCGGCAGACAACAAATGCAACTGATCGTTAGTCTGAACACCGCCATCATCGACCCAGCTTCGGCCATTGGCATCCGCGCCGAAAAACGTCCGGTACTCGGTATCTGCCGCCAAGGTCAGCGTCGAGACCTCGGTATCCGCACTAGCGCCATCCCCCGTCACCCAACGGAAGCCCGCGCCGCTGGTGGTGTACATTGCGAACCGGTCATTTCCGACATTATCAACCATGAACAGATACCGCTGATCCGCACTATCATCGCCATTCAACGTGAACCGCGCATATATGTGCAAACCCGTCGGGTCATAAGGAAAAGCATTCGTGGCCATGGCAATCGCGAAATCCCGCGCTGCCGACAGGTTTAAACCGCCTGCATCAACGACCCACGGGTCCGTTCCGTAAACCGTCAACTTCGCCTGCGGACCTCCATCATATACATTCGCCGGATTGCCTGCGTCATTCACCACCATCCGGTTTTTGGTGAAATCAATGGCAAACCCGTCACGCGCGCCCAATACCGCAAACGCATCGAACCCCTTGGCCGTACGCGCTTGCGATGCACCAAGCCCCATTTTCAAGGAAAGCTGCATTGCCTTACCACAACGCTACAAGGTCTGCGGCCGTCGTGCCCGTCGACAAAACACGATCCGCGCGTATTGGTAAAATCCCCACAGGTACGGCTTTGAAAACTACAGGGGTAACTTGCCCGATCATGTGAACGGAGACATCACCCGCCGTGCCTACATAGATCGAACGCGAAGTGTTTACCAAATCGTTAACATCGTCCGGCGTTACCACAGCAGCCTCGCGTGCCGGAGATTCCAGCCCACCCATCATATTTTTGTAAGTATCAATCGCCATTTTTAGTTCCTTTCAACGAAAAATACGCGCCGACAACGCCGGACACGTAGTAATAATTTGTTAATTCTCGGAATTTTTGCAGGCAGCGTGCATCGCAAAGCACAGCTTCTGGCCTGTATGACGACAATCTTTACAACATAGTCCTAAATAAATAGTTAATTCCGTAAAAATTCTCGACATGACGCAATGTTTTTCTTGCAGTGCAGCAAAACTACTGCTTCACTCTGGCGCGAAACCATTGATCCATTCCCCCATTAACGGGGCATTAACTCGGAGTTACGCAAACATGAAGGTGCTAGTGCCTGTCAAACGTGTGATTGACTATAACGTGAAAGTACGCGTCAAAGCGGACGGAAGCGGTGTTGATCTGGCAAACGTTAAAATGTCGATGAACCCTTTCGACGAAATCGCTGTCGAAGAAGCGATCCGCCTGAAAGAAGCCGGAAAAGTCGAAGAAATCGTCGTGGTTTCTATCGGCGTCAAGCAATCGCAGGAAACCTTGCGTACCGCTTTGGCCATGGGTGCTGACCGCGCGATCCTGATCGTCGCGGCCGAGGATGTACACACCGACATCGAACCGCTGGCCGTTGCCAAGCTGCTGAAAGCCGTGATCGACGAGGAACAGCCCTCGCTGGTTTTGGCCGGAAAACAGGCCATCGACAACGATATGAACGCCACCGGCCAGATGCTTTCGGCATTGCTGGGCTGGTCGCAAGCGACCTATGCGTCCGAGCTGGAAATCGACGGCGACAGCGCCACGGTTACCCGCGAAGTTGATGGCGGGCTGCAAACAATCAAGGTTAAAATGCCTGCGATTGTGACGGTTGACCTTCGCCTGAACGAGCCGCGCTACGCATCGCTGCCAAACATCATGAAGGCAAAACGCAAACCGCTGGATGAAAAAACCGCTGCGGATTACGGCGTTGACGTAACCCCGCGCCTGACCGTTCTGGGCACAACCGAACCGGCCTCGCGTTCCGCAGGCGTTATGGTTGCCGACGTGGCCGAGTTGTTAACGAAACTTAAAGACGAAGCGGGGGTTATCTAATGGCTGTTCTACTTCTTGCCGAAACCAATGGCGCGGAGCTTTCCGTTGACCAAACCGCCAAAGCCGTTTCTGCCGCGAAAGCGCTCGGTGATGTAACGGTTCTTTGCGCCTCGACCGGGTGTTCGGGGGCTGCCGATGCAGCGGCCAAACTTGACGGAGTTGCCAAAGTTCTTTGCGCCGACGATGCCGCCTATGGCAACGGTCTGGCCGAGCCAATCGCCGATCTGATCGTATCACTTGCCGGTGATTTTGAACACATCGTGGCACCTGCGACCGCGTCGGGTAAAAACATCCTGCCGCGCGTTGCCGCCCTGCTGGATGTCATGGTGATTTCCGATGTGACCGGTGTAACCGATGGCAATACATTCGAGCGCCCGACTTATGCTGGCAACGCCATGCAGACAGTTCAATCCGGCGATCCCAAGAAAGTGTTAACCGTTCGTACTGCTGGTTTTGACGCGGCAGGCTCAAACGGGTCTGCATCTGTGGAAAGCATTTCCGCCGCTGCGAACCCCGGCCTTTCGGAATGGGTTGAAGACAAAGTTCAAGCGTCTGATCGTCCGGAACTTACGTCCGCAGGCATC
>DFBD01000058.1:0-7880 GCA_002367255.1 Rhodobacterales bacterium UBA3089
TGTCGCGCTTTAGTGCCGCCCCATGAACTCATTTAAGCGGCTATTCTTTCAATAGCCAAGGGGCTTTCCAGCCTAGTGCTGAGTGTCTGCGGCGCGGGTTGTAAAAACCGTTGACGTATTCAAAAATGACGACTTCGACGGCGCGGTGCCCAGTATCGCTTTTGTATGTGGCTCGGTCCGTGGCCAAATACGAACCGCTGGCATTGCGTGCGATCAGCATAGCATTTGGATCATCGGCCGGAACTTAATCTACCAAGCTAGCCATCAAGAAACTGAAGTGGGACAGGCCGGATGCCTCGATGCGAAAGATACTCTGCTGTATTCTTTCATGTGCTTGAAATATTGCGCTATCGGTGACCACGCGTCCATAAAACAAAAATCCAAATATATTAGTTATGTTTGATGTAAATCAAATACACAAAATCCCTGTGAATTATACTCCTGTCGTAATGAATATAAATTTCGGGGTATTCGCCCTAAAATAATGGCAATTTGGTACTGAAAGGTTAGGAAAATGGCAACTCCAATAGATACAGGCAATATGCAAGACTGGGATGAGGCGCTGAATACAGATCCAACGTATACAGCGACTCATGTATTCAGTACGGATGATATCACAGGTACATTTGATGGCGTAACACAGGGCGAAGACGGTGGAGTTATCAATTTCGACGCCGATCCGCAGGTCACGAAAGAAGGTGTAAACCTTTATCCGATCGACAGTGAATTCGGCTTTGAAGTATATGATTTCGTGGAAGCGGTACAACTTGAGCAAGACGGTCTTTACGAAGAAGGCTGGGTTGGTGACCTTGAAGTAGACGGCGAGCATGTTGGCCTTGTTGTCTCTAACGAACCCACCGACACCTTTAAGACGCCCGCCGTCTTGGGAACCTGGCTGGCCGGTTTGGGCGGTAATACCGTAAAGGCATCGACCGAACATTATTCGGTAATGCAAAACATTCTGTCTGATCAGGCTTATCCCGGTGATCCGAATGCGACCTATGCGTTGGATGACAATCTGATCATGATCGGTGGCGATTATGACGGCCATGCGGTTTCGGATTTGCTAGCCGGAAACGTTGTAATTGATGGTGTGCCTGTCGTCATCAATGACGGTAACGGCGATGGCGTTATCGACATCAAGGACCTTCTGAATCCAAACGAAAGCACGATCGCTTATGACATCGCCGCAAGCGCCGACTACTCGGTGACGTTGAAAGACGATGGAAAGCTACTTTATCGTTGGGGCAATACTATCAAGCGACCTAACGATGTTCGTATCGAAGCTGAAATTGAACTGCCCGATGAGTGGAGTGCCCCTGATTTGTACTCGTCCCTGAAATCGCTTTATCAGGTCACCGAGGCGGAGTTGGTGGTCCACCATACGATCACGAACAACCCCAACGATCAGGTTCGCCCCGAAGATTTCGAGAATGAGGCAGCGATCGGTACGCTTCCAACCTATGATATCGATATTGATGGTAAGTGGGTCACTACAGAAGGCTATTATGCCGGTGATGGTACCTATTACGAAGCAGGAACTGTTCTGAAAGACCCAGCGCTTGCGCTTGCTGCGGATTCACCGCTTGTCCTTATGGGGACGGCGTCCGAAGATCTTCTCGAAGGTTACACAAACGCTTGGTACACAACGATGGACCGCGAACCCTTCGAGCCGGTTCTGAACGAAGACGGCACCGAGTATTCGGATACTGGTAGTGGTCCGCGTTGGCGCTTGCAGCCTGACAAGTACGGTCAGGACCTTCCGAGCGTGGTTATTCCCGAAGATCCAAGTCTGACCGCGAATCCGACACACTCTGAAGTTAAATACGAAGTTGGCGCCGAGACACAGACGGTTCTCAACTTGCTAGACTGGGAGTATCCAATTTCGCCGATGTCGATCAGTGCGGGCTGGCAGGATGCGCCGGGGTCGGTTAGTGAAAATGGTCTGAACATGACCGAAAACTTTGACGTCGCGTTCTATATCAAAGGCGATATCAAGCCGGCTACGATCTATAGTGCCGAGCTTGTGATGAGTTACGAAGAGCTCACGCTTTATGAGGATGGTGTAGCGATCACAGGAACAGAAAGTTCCGACTATCTGGTCGGTATCGGTAACAACGAGTTTACCGGCTTGGGCGGTGAAGACCTGTTTGTTCTATCGTATGGCACGACGGTGACCGATATTATCACCGCTAGCACTATCAGTGACTTCGAGGTAGGTGTAGATACCATTGGCTTTATCGGTCTAGGCGTTGATGATCTCAATTTTGCCTCTCTAGTTACCCAAGACGTTGTTGATGGCGCTTTGGAAATCGGAATCGATGGTTCCTTGGTTGTTACTCTTGACGGAGTAACCGAAGAGCTGGATATGCTGGAAGATTTCCTCATGACCAATCCTGGGCCTGCGGGCGATCCTGTTGACCCTCCTGTAGAGGAACCGATTTATGGCACCGAAGGTGCCGACACGCTGGTTGGTACGCTGGGCGATGACATAATCTTCGGACTGGCTGGAAACGACTATATCTACAGCCTTGATGGCGAAGATACGCTTGATGGTGGTGAAGGCCTTGACCGTCTCTTTGGTGGGCCCGATTCAGACGTCTTTGTCTTTGCTGCGGGCACTGGTCTCGATATTGTCTATGATTTCGATGACACTGCCGATAACTTGGATGGCACTGACGACTTGATCCGACTGGTAGGCATCGCTGATGAAGCTGCCTTTGACGCATCCGTTACCATATCGGATTACCGGACTACGGGTGCTTTGATTAAGATTGGCGACGATCGCATGATCGTACGAAGTGTCGATTATACCGACCTGACAGCTGAAGATTTTATCTTCGACGACGCAGCATTCGCTTGATGGCTTTTGCAAATCGAAGAATAGGAAAAAGGAAACTGGATATGAAAAATGAACTTATAATCGTCGCTGCCGTCGGTGTTGCTGCAGCACTTGCAGGATGCACATCAACGACTGTCGTGGATCCTGAGTCTTATACGGAAGTCGACGGAGCTATGGCCACGATGGCCGCCAACTATATCGATGGCAACGGTGTTTTGCTTGATGGCGTAAATTCTAGTGCCACGCCCCTGACAAATGTTCCGGCGGTAGGTAGCGGTGCTGCCAGTGCAACATACAACGGCTTTGTTGGCGGTGATGTTACTGGTGGTGCCGGCGCTCTTGCGGGTAGAAATCTGGTTGGAGAGCTGGAATTGACGGCGGATTTTAACGGCGGAACTATTTCCGGGACGGCCGATAACTTCTACGACGATACAAATGCGCAATATACTGGTACGCTTAATCTTGCAGGCCCTATAACAGGCATTGCCGATCCAATGATGACACCGAACCTTGCCGGAAATCTTTCGAATGGCGGTATAGATTATGCTACGGATATCGCATTTGACGGATTCTTTGTCGGAGATGCGTATGAGGCAGTGGCCGGTCAGGCATTCGGCACGGTTGATGGCGGGGCATTTGATGGTGCGTTCGTCGCAGAACGGTAATGTTACTTTGTGCGGATTTTCCCCTTGCGGGTTAACAAGATATTAGCTTTGATGAAGTTTAGACGAGCCAAAACCGGAACTGGGTAAGATACGTGCAAAAGAGTGAACTTAAAAAAGAGTTAGGCCGCAATCGCGGCCTTCTCCTTTCCGTGGGATTGTTCAGCGTCTTCGTAAACATTCTGATGTTGACCGGTCCAATATTCATGCTTCAAGTCTATGATCGTGTGCTGGGCAGCGGCTCCGAAGAAACGCTCTTGGCGCTGTTTTTGCTGGTGGGCACGCTATACACAATAATGGGCCTTCTCGATTACATTCGCGGTCGGGTCTCGGCGCGAATAGGGGCCAGCTTTCAGGCTGGTTTGGATAATCGCGTATTTGGCGCACAGATTAACCGTTCGTTGCAAACCAATTCGCAATTGTCGAACCTTGCTGACCTAGAAGCCATCCAGCGGTTCTTTTCTTCTCCGGTGATATTTGCTTTCTTCGACATCCCGTGGACACCGATTTTCATTGCGGTCATTTTTGTATTCCACCCTTGGCTGGGATGGGCTGCGATTGCGGGCGCTTCCGTATTGATTATCGTGACGATACTGAACCAACTACTGACCAAACGATTGGTGCTCGATGCCAATCGGGCCTCGGCCGAGGGCCATGCGTTTTCAGAAGATATTCGCAGCCATCGGGAATTGGTTCGCGGATTGGGTATGACGGAGTCTGCCCTGCAAAAATGGCAGGATGTTCGAAATAATGCGCTGGCCAAGCAAATACTTTCAAGTGATCGGACTGGCGGTTTCTCCGCTTTTTCCAAATCCTTCCGCTTCTTCCTACAGTCTACCATGTTGGCTTTAGGTGCTTATCTGGTGTTGCAGGGCGAAATAACTGCGGGAGCTATGATCGCGGCCTCGATCATGTTGGGGCGTGCCCTATCACCGATTGAGCAAGTGATAGGCCAATGGCCTGTGGTGTTGCGTACACGGCAAGGTTGGAATTCACTGAATGAACTTCTGGCCGCAGTTCCACGGCCGCCGACCCTTACGGCGCTGCCAAAACCTCGCGCATTGTTGGAGGTTGAACGCGCAAGCGTTGTGCCGCCGGGTGCAAAAGAACCAACACTAAAAGCCATCAGTTTTAAACTCGAACCCGGTCAGGTATTAGGGGTTATCGGGCAAAGCGCCTCCGGTAAGTCAAGCCTCGCACGTATACTAACTGGTATCTGGCGTCCGGTGTCGGGCAAAGTTCGCCTTGACGGAGCTACGCTCGATCAGTTTGAATCGGATAGTCTTGGACAGCATATCGGCTATTTACCCCAAGACGTGACGCTTTTCAGCGCGTCAATTGCCGATAACATCGCCCGCTTATCGCCCGATGCCGGTTCCGAAGATATTGTGGCGGCGGCGAAGATGGCCGGCGCACACGAAATGATCCTGCAACTCGCAGACGGATATAATACGATGGTGAACGCACAGGGCGGCACGCTGTCCGGTGGGCAAAAACAACGTATAGGTTTGGCGAGAGCAATGTTTCTTGAGCCCGTCATATTGGTTCTGGATGAACCAAACTCAAACCTTGATAGCCCGGGAACCTTAGCGCTGAACACTGCAATTCGGACCATAAAATCAACGGGGGGTGCAGTGATTATCATGGCGCATAGGCCAGCAGCACTTGCAGAATGTGATCTGGTCCTCATCCTTGAAAACGGAGCGGTAAAAGCCTTTGGCCCGCGAGACACCATTCTTAAAGCACAAGTAAAGAATTACGCAAAGGTTGCAGGGCAAATTCATCCAGAGGCTGGAAAATGACTCAGAGCACCGAACAAAAAAAATGGAGTGCGAAGGGGCTGGTTTTCTTCGGCTTCATCACACTCGCAGTTCTTGTTGGTGGCATCGGGTCCTGGGCGGTTTTTGCACGCCTTGCCGGAGCCATCGTTGCAAGCGGTCTGATCGAGGTCGAATCCAACCGGCAAATCGTCCAACACCCCGAGGGCGGCATTGTCGGGGAAATCCTGGTTGACGATGGCGACCTGGTAAATGCAGGCGATGTGCTTTTACGACTTGATGATACTTTACTAAGATCCGAACTCGCTATTGTTGAGGGGCAACTGTTTGAACATATGGCGAGAAGCGCGCGGCTTTCGGCAGAGAGAGACGATAACGCGGAGGTTGTTTTTAGTGATGAACTCTATGCGATCGTCGCGAAGAACCCAAAGGTCCAAGATCTTTTAGACGGACAATTGAGATTGTTTGCAGCAAGAAGGACAACGCTAAACGATGAAGCCTCAAGCTTGGGCGAACAAATAAAACAGGTTTTTGCGCGTATCGCAGGCCTGGAAGCAAAGTTACTGGCGGTGAAACGACAACGAGAGCTAATCCAAACCGAGCTGACAGATCAGTTAGCCCTGCTGTCAAAGGGTCTAACACAAGCCAGCCAGGTAGGCGCGTTGCAACGCGAAGAATCCAGCCTCAGTGGCCAAATCGGTGGGCTGGAGGCGGACATAGCACAAGCGCGTGGCCAGATCGCAGTGATCGAAATAGAGATAGTGCGGCTTAAATCCGCGATGCGCGAAGATGCAATCACCACGCTCAGAGATTTGCAATATAACGAGGTAGAGTTACAAGAACGTCGGCTTGCGCTGTTAGAGCGCCTTTCGCGCTTTGATATTCGCGCCCCCAGATCAGGTATTGTCTATGGCCTACAAGTACACGCCTTGCGTTCGGTTGTCGCAAAAGCAGAAACTGTTCTATCTATTGTTCCACAAGATACCTCGCTTGTGACAACAGCAAGGATCAATGCCTCCGATATTGATCAGGTTGAAATCGGTCAAGCTGGAACCCTTAGGTTCTCTGCATTTGATATGCGCACAACGCCTGAAATCAATGGGACAGTAACCAAGATATCCGCCGATATTGTTACCGACGAAGCAACGGGCGCCTCCTTCTTCGTGATTGAACTGGCGCCCGATGATGGCGAAATCGCCAAACTCGAAGGCAAAACCCTTTTGCCAGGCATGCCAGTCGAGGTTTTCATCAGAACCGAAGATAGATCACCATGGGAATATATCGTCAAACCTCTCTCGGGATATTTTAACAGGGCGTTTCGAGAGAATTAGAAAATCGAAGGTTGTCTCAAAAAGAAGTAATTTGATGAATGGCTTTCCCATCATCCGCGAGCAAGCGAAGTATGGGCCCTCAAGTTGAAGTTATAGAAACAGTTTATTATTGAGGGGTTGATGTGAAACGTATTTCGAGGGTGTCAATTTTCGCGTTATTAGTTATATTTTCATCATTGATCTCAGCAGCAACCGCGCAAGATACCTCCGGCTCAAATGCCGAGTCTGATGCACCCTCTGTCCAGCAAACAGTTACAGTTGATCAAATTCACCAGTATGGCCTTGTGGCTATTGCTGAGGGCGAACTCAAGAAAGCGATAGCACTATTCCGCACAGTTTTATCGGTTGCTCCAGGCCATTTGGCAGCTCGCCGGGCTTTGGTTGGAATTTTGATTAAAACTGGAAATTACAGTGCGGCCGAGTTTCATTTGCATGAGTTATTAAGAACGGACCCCAATCCCCATAGTCAATTTGATTATCAAAAAAGCCTCGAAGAAATAGTCAAAGTCGAGCCGCTTAAGTTTAGCGGTACGTTTGCAGTCTTACCTTCAACAAATGTTAATAACGGCACACAAAATATATATTTTGACACTGATCTTGGGCAGTTCGTTATTGATGAATCCGGCCGCGAGACCTCCGGTGTTGGTTTAAATCTGGGCGTTGGCGCAAATTATCGGTGGGCATTGGGTCTCGGGCAAACATTGAAAATGGCTTCGAGCTTATCGGGCGTTTGGTACGAAATCGAAGCATTAAGACATATTGATGCGACAGTCGCGCTCAGCTACCAAAGAGAAACGGCAAAGACTCTTTGGAGCATCGGACCGTATATTCGACGAAGTTGGTACGCCCCCAATTCGAGTAGAGATACCTCAGACAACACAACGCGAGGTATCGCACTTTCCTATGCGCGACAGATATCGCCGAGCGATAAGATCAGTATTGGTGCCAGCCTCGAAGACCAATTGCATTTAGAAAAGCCATATTTGTCTGGGCCATTCCTGAGCGGAACTTTGAAGCTGGAGCACCGCTTAAACCCAAAGACGCAATACTTCATTACCTTTGGAGCACAAAGATATAAGCCAGAAGCGGCCCATATGGCTTATCAAGGATTGAACGTCACCGCGGGCATGACCACAATCTTACGTAATAGCCTAGTTACAGGAGTCACCGTTGGAATTGGACATCGTGGCTATGATGCTAACTTTACGTCTTTACTATTCCCGCGAGAAGATGACTATTATTCGGTTGAATTATCAGCGCTCAACAA
>DFBD01000058.1:8001-8195 GCA_002367255.1 Rhodobacterales bacterium UBA3089
TGATGTGTCCGTCGTCAGGGTTTTTGGCACCAAAGGCTGCTTAAGCTAAGAGGTAGTTCGGCTCATCTGGTTGATTACATTATGCAGCGCGCGTGTTATGATGCAAGCGGCGCGTTTCGAGTGTTTTCTGTTTGATCCTTTCCCTTTGTTGTAAAATAGCTTTGTCGCGTCCGAAGTAGACGTCAGCGGGTGTG
>DFBD01000204.1:0-3168 GCA_002367255.1 Rhodobacterales bacterium UBA3089
CATCAGAGCCATACGATTTGGGTGCCTTTTGAGATCGAAATGGCAGAGCTTTCGACTGATAGATATCTAAGCGACGAAGAACACGCTAGATTAGATCAAAAAGCTGCAGAAATTCAAAAAGCACGCATTGTAATCTGGACGACGACGCCATGGACAATTCCTTCCAATAAAGCCGTCGCATATAATCCAAATATCTCCTATGGGTTATACCGCGTTGCTGAAACTGAAGAGGAAAGCTGGACCAAATCAGGCGATTTATACGTTTTAGCTGATGCCTTGGCCGAAGATGTAATGTCAAAATCAAGAGTTACTAAGTTTACTCGAGTTTCAGATGTTGAAACTAAGTTGCTCGGCTATCTGCGTCTAGCACATCCCTTCAAGGGAGAAGAATGGGCTGACGGCTTTTGGGACTACGATGTCCCAATGATTGACGGCGACCACGTTACAGACGATGCCGGAACGGGTTTTGTGCATACCGCCCCATCCCACGGTGCAGACGACTACGAAGCCTTCACCAAGCGCGGTTGGACCGACCGTATGACCCACAACGTCAACGAGGATTCCGCGTTTGAGGAATTCGTACCGTTCTTCGCTGGCCTTGAGGTTTTCAATCGCAAGGGCAAAGAGGGCAAGGCCAACCAAGCCGTGATCTCTAAGCTAGTCGAGGCGAATGCTCTGATCGCACGTGGGCGGATCAAGCATAGCTATCCGCATAGCTGGCGCTCCAAGGCTCCGATCATTTTCCGCAACACGCCGCAGTGGTTTGTGGCGATTGATAAAGACCTGAATGACGGCATGGATACGCACGGCAAGACTATCCGCCAGCGTGCCTTGACCGAGATCGACAATGTGAAATGGACGCCGAAAAGCGGCCGCAACCGGCTGTATTCGATGATCGAGAACCGCCCTGATTGGGTTCTATCGCGTCAGCGGGCTTGGGGTGTGCCCCTGTCTTGCTTCATCAAGGTCTCCGAGCGTGGCGATGTTGAAATTCTGCGCGATAAGGCCGTGAATGACCGGATCGCCGCGGCTTTCCGCGAGGAAGGTGCTGATGCGTGGTTCGTCGAAGGGGCACGTGAGCGTTTCCTTGAAGGCGTGGCCGATGCGGATGAGTGGGAGCTGGTTAGCGACATTCTGGATGTGTGGTTCGACAGTGGTTCGACCCATGCGTTTGTTATCCGTGATCGTGAAGACGGTTCACCTGACGGGATCGCGGATGTGTATCTTGAGGGTACGGATCAGCATCGCGGGTGGTTCCATTCGTCGTTGTTGCAGTCCGTTGGCACAAAGGGCTGTGCGCCTTACCGCGCGGTTGTGACCGCCGGATTTACGCTGGATGCCAAGGGCATGAAGATGTCCAAATCCATCGGTAATACTATCGCGCCGGATCAGGTTATCCGCCAGTACGGCGCCGATATTCTGCGCCTTTGGGTGGCGCAGGTGGATTATACAAATGACCAGCGGATCGGCGACGAAATCCTGAAAGGCGTGGCGGATAGTTATCGTCGTTTGCGGAACTCCATGCGGTTTATTCTGGGGAATTTGAACGGCTTTGACGAGGCTGAACGCCTTGATGTGGCTGACATGCCCGAACTTGAACGCTGGGTTCTGCACCGTTTGGCGGAACTCGACAAGGTGGTGCGTGACGGCTATGCGGCCCATGACTTCCAAGGGGTTTTCCAGAAGCTGTTCCAGTTCTGCACGGTTGATCTGTCGTCTTTCTATTTCGACGTTCGCAAGGATGTTTTGTATTGTGATGGTAACTCGATTGAACGGCGCGCGGCGCGCACCGTGCTAGATATTTTGTTCCACCGCCTGACGACATGGCTTGCCCCGATGTTGTCTTTCACGATGGAAGACGTGTGGTTGGAGCGCTTCCCGGGGGCGGAGAGTTCCGTGCATATGCTGGACTTCCCTGAAACGCCTACTGCGTGGCGTGACGACGCGTTGGCCGCCAAGTGGGAGGTTGTCCGCCAAGTTCGCCGTGTCGTAACCGGCGCGATCGAGATTGAACGGACGGCCAAGGTTATCGGTGCCTCGCTAGAGGCCGCGCCGACGGTGCATATTCGCGATGCGGAGATGCTGGCGATTGTGAAAAGCGTGGATTTTGCGGATGTGTGTATTACATCGGCTGTGTCGCTTTCGAACGATCCATTGCCTGACCGCGCCTTCCGTTTGCCAGAGGTTCCCGACGTTGGCGTGGAATTCGAGAAGGCCGTGGGCGAGAAGTGCTTACGTTGCTGGAAGGTTCTGCCGGATGTTGGCAAGCATACGCATGAAGGTGTTTGCGGACGGTGTAACGAGGCGTTGGGGTGACTTTGGGGTTTTCTTTTTAGGAGACACCGGAAATTGTTTATCATAGGCGATATCGTTGAGTTGATATCGCCTATGATAAAACTGCTGTGCTATCAAAGCCCAGCTTTGATCATAGCGCGTACCTTCGTTGCCTTAACAAAGTGGTCGAGTTCATGCGTTTTTATCCACCATATCGCGGCTTCCATCAAAAGTTCGGGGTTATCATTTTTATTGGCGAAAAATGCATAGAAAGAAAGGCCAACGGCCTCGCCCTTCTGTGCTATTTTTTTATCACAAACAGCGATAGCTTTTTTTCGTAGATTTGGTCTCATAGTGTTTTCCGAAATTATGTAAATACGCCACAGTAAGCTCGAACGAATGCAGAGGAAGATGCCATGGGCAACGTTCCCATGGCGTAGAAATCATGAGGTCGCCGGATGCCCGTCGTTCTGAGGCGCATTGTCGCAAATTTCATACCATGAAGGTTTCTCGCCAACAAACTCGTGGAACTGATTAGTCAGGTCGAGGTCTCCATCAAGGGCATTAGCTGCAATTGGAAAGCTATCTTCTTTAGATAATATCTCGCCCAGTGAACTACCACATATTTTGCAGAAACAACGACCGTAAATATATGGGGCCGTGGGTTCAAAAAGCCGAACGAGTTCTCGACCTTCGATCCAATTAAGGTCCTCCTTTTTGACGAATGCGATGGTGCTCGCGCCGAGCTTTCGACATCTGGAACAATGGCAGGTGCCAATCATTGACGGTCTATTTAGCAGTTCAAATTTGACCGCCCCACAACAACAACTTCCATTAATCATCAAGTATTCCTCTATTAAATCAACGCTCAAAAAAAGAACATTACAGGAACGC
>DFBD01000204.1:3220-3344 GCA_002367255.1 Rhodobacterales bacterium UBA3089
AGGCAATGTTACTTTGAACTCGAATCAATCATCGGGATTGAAAAAACGGCACGAAAAAAGAGGCGTTCGGGTGAAACCCGCGCCTTTATGTCTGAAAATGCTCGGGGAGGTCATGCAGACCATA
>DFBD01000137.1 GCA_002367255.1 Rhodobacterales bacterium UBA3089
GAGGGTTTTTGCTGCTTCATCGCGGCTCAGAATCTCTTTGGCCAGAGGTTCCGCTTTTTCTCGCTCAATTCCCGCTGCCACTAATAAATTATAGATATCCAATGTTGTTGTTTTCATTGATAAAAGTGTAGCATCGAATGTGTATTTCGGCCAGTGCCTATTGCCACAGTGTTCATCCAAGAATTGGCTTTGGTGAAATTGAACAGTAAAAAAAGAGCTGTCTAACGACAGCTCAAAATCAATATTCAGCAACTAAATCGGTTTGCCGCCGTCGCTCAGGATCGATTGCAACCTTGCTCAGCAACTTAAGCCCCCGTAGGCCAATCTCAGTAATCGTGAACCGGCTCTCGTTGGCATAGTTCAAACCGTCGGAATCCAGATGCCGTCGCAGCACCATGGTAAGCGGCACAGGCGACGAAACATATCGAGGAGACTTGAACTCCTCCTTGCTTATTTCTTCCATCCGTACGGACAGCTCCCGAAGATCGAGACCTGCCATTCCGGCGCCTTCAAATGCCTTTAGAAAGGCATAAGCTTGCTTTGAATTCTCCAAGCACATTTGTACGCTCCATTTGCTCGAACAGCATACTTAGCTGTCCATATCAGATACTTCAAGATACAGGTCAAGGAGAATTTTCTCCGCAGATTCCCGTAACTCACTGGCTTTGTTTGGATATTTTCGTATATCTTCTGATAGAAAGTATACATCAACATCCAGTTTTGCACTATCTGCATCAGCCAATTGACGCAGTGTGGACGATTGTTGGGCAATATCATGATGACCTGCATCGTCATCAACAATGTAGATTTGGTCAGCAGGCCATTTCGGCTTCAATTTGAAGGTCTTAGGGAACTTCAAATTTACAATCGTAATGACCCCGGGGTGCTGCTTCGCCATCTCGATACGAAACTTCTTCTCATACTCCTCCCACAAAGTGCCCTGAGACAGGGTTTCTACCAGCCTTTTTAGGCCATCAGCAGAAATTTGCTTAGGAAACTTTGTCGTCAGGCTCCTCGGGAGGCTGTCTTTCTTATAGGGGCTTGAAATATCTTTAAATTCTCTCAGTAAAACCACGTTGCATAGCCATTTTATTGGCCCGCAAATACGTTCGCTCCCCTCCTGCGTTTCCGGGTCCAACGCTTCCAGATGTCGTCGAATCTGAAACAGAACCGAACGAAGCGAGGTGTCGTCCTGCGACTGCAAGGAGAAATCGTCTAAAGGCAAGACCTTAACAATGTTTCCGTGTTTGTCCGCCCTCAGATAGCGGTAGTCCTTCAATAAGTCCGCTACCTTAGATTGCTTAAAGGTGAAGGAATAGTGCATCACGCGTGCGATTAGCTCGCGTAAACACGCTTCTGTTCGCGAGGATGTTTTATTGTAAATCAAATACTTATATGAGTCTCGCCTTTGGGTAAAGAAACGCTCGATCTCTTGCAAGGCTTTCTCGTGCATGGCAACATAGTAGTTTTCGTCAACCTGAATGAGAACTGCATCCGACACCAATTTCGGGATGTCAAAGCTTCCAATCGAGCTGCCGCAGGCGAGGCCGTCCCGGACAGTGTAGTCCAAGCGGTCAGCATCCAATTCTGAAGCGACAATGGACTTCAAAACCCTAAAAAAACTATAATCCGCCCCAGCGTCTTCTCCACCGGGGCCCGCCGCACCGTATCGATCCAGAAGGGACGAATAGAGAATGAAAAAGGCTATCCAATAGATAGTTGAACGGTACCGATGTGGAGGGCTGTCCTCATCCAAAGCAAATCTGTTGGACTTTTCCAGCGCAGAGAGGATGTATAGACTTCTACGTTCGTGCACCGGAAGGAAGGATAAAAACTCACGGACCACCTCTTCTGAATGACCATATATTTTTGCAATTTGGCCGATTTGTTCTGCAGCATTTTTCAAGTGAGTTGCCTCAAATGTCGCCTCGGTCGCACTGCCGTCAATCTCACCGCTCGCAAGACTCGCCGCCTCACTATTCTCCAGCGCGTCTGAGAACTTTACGGCCAGTTCTCGCTGTCCAAACGCCCCATCTGGCTTGACATCTTCATAGATCTCGAACAGGAGCGGACAACTCGCCAACGCCATCTCAAAGGAATGGCTCATCGGCAAATGACCAACATCGTGAGCCAAGCCACATATGCGCGACGCTTGCCAGAGCGTATCTGCAACGAACATCGCAGGAATTTCATTACCCGGGCCCACGCAGTCTGTTCCCGAAATGGGTTCCGCGCCGAGAAGTGCGATACCCCTGATGTAAGGGCTGTGTGAAAACCCTGCACGTCCCTTAACGGTCTCGTTCCAGCCTTGCAAAACCTTGGCGCGGTAGCTGTCGGGATTGCCTCCAAGAAGTCTAGGGCCAACAAACTGTTTCTCGAAAAAATTCGCAAAATCAGTCATAAAATTACTCAGGCAAGTTGAACTTGCGCTGTTCATTGCCATCACCAGCATTTTGCCGCACAGATCGGCGACCCCAAGAGAATGGATGAAACGAGAATTCTTGTTCGCTGGATAAGCTGCATATGTGGTTGAGTTCTGTAAAACAAAGTGCAAACGCTGGAAGTAAGCACTATCAACCACTTCACGATCAAAACACGTTAACGAAATAATACCATGAACTGGATCACTGACACGTGTCAAAGCTCTCAAATGCGAAATGTAAATTGGATCGAATTTGTAGTCGTCCGTCAAAATGTGCCCCGCCGCTACTTCTTCATTACATACTTCACATGAAATTGCCCATTACAAGCCTCGTTTCCAAATGGTCAAAAAAAATAACACAGTCGGTTAAGCGAGCAACACCCGTCTCTGTTGGAGCGGATCAAGTTCGATACCCGTTACATACCTACATATTGAGGTCAATATTTCACACCGTTCTCATACCAGCTTTCGAGATCTTTTTGCACCGCTTGGCGTGGCCGCGCAAAGCGCCAACGCGTGTTCTTTAGCACGCGGGTAAAGCTGTCATGGGTAAATCCCCCCAGGCTTTCCGGCGCGAACCCGGATACCAAGCGCGGCTCAGATGTCGTCGTGCGAACATAGAAATTACCGATCCGGGTGTCCGACAATGCGTGGCCGCGCAATGGGCGAAAACTGCTCTGCAACCGATCCGCGTCTTCGAAGCTGACGCCGAACGCCGTGAGCACTTCGGCGTTCTTGATGATCTGATCCAGCACCGGCTTTGGAACCTGATCAAGCGTCTGGTGGGCGACGCCTAATCGGAGTCCGTACTTGCGGGCCTCACTGACGATCTCTCCAAACACATCTGTGGTGAAATTCTGAAACTCGTCGATCCAAAGATGAAACGGCACCCGGTCTTCCTCGGGGATTACACCCCTGCGCATCACCTGACCGACGATCATCGACACGATCAAGGTGCCTAGGAAGTTGGCGTTGTCGTCGCCAATCTGTCCCTTGGCCAGATTGACCAACAGGATTTGCTTTTCATCCATCACCCGTTTGATCGAAAACCCCGACTGGCTCTGCCCAACGATGTTGCGCAGCACAGTTGAAAGCTCAAACTTCCCCGTCTTGTTGATGGTCGAGCTGATCCGGTCGAGCTGTTCCCTTTCGCGCAACCGGTCAAAGTACTGTTCCCAAAACCGGGCAAGTGCCCGGTCATTCAAATTGCGCAGAATGCGTTCGCGGTAAGCTTCCTCTTCCAGCATTCGCTGAATGCTGAGAAGCGATACGGCCCCGGTGCGGTATTCCAGCAAAGCCCTGAGCGTGTGTTTCAGGAGGTATTCGAGCCACTCGCCCCAGGAATTGCGGAACAGCCCTTTGAACATCGCCAGCATTTCTGAGGCGATGAGCTCACGCGTGTCTGGGTCAAAGCTATCCGTGAATGGATTGAGCCCAATCGGCCATTCCCGATCCGCTGCATCATAATAAATGCAATCATTCACCCGATTGCGTGGGATGCAGTTTGCCAGCCATCTCGCGTTGTCGCCGTGCGGATCGATCAGGCACACGCCGCGCCCAGCGTGGATGTCTTGCAGGATCAGACTACGTTGCAGCGTGGACTTGCCCGACCCGGTGCGTCCGATGGTGTAGATATGTCGGGCGCGCTGTTCATCGGACACATCGAAACGCCCACCGTGCGCGGCGTCCGTCCCTAAAGCAATTGAAAATTCATCTCCCATATCCCGGCATCAGCCCACGGTGACCGCCCGCCACTTGCTGTGCTCGGTGGCTTAGGGCGAACGGCGTACGCATGGGCTGGTGTAGAAATTCGACCGCGCAGAGTTAGGCCATACAATCGGGATCGCGCAAGGCGAGAAATCTCTCATAGGAATTATAATACAGAGCGGCCAAAATCAAAATGAAAGGAACTCTGATGAGCCGCAAACAATGGATCGACTTCACCGCCGTTCGCGAGGCTTTGGACTTCGCAGCTGTTCTTTCGCACTACGGCATTGATGCCCCATCGGGGCAAAACCAGTTCAAGGTGCACTGCCCCTTTCATGAGGACAGCACGCCGTCTTGTTCTATCAACTCGGGCAAAGGCATCTTCAAATGCTTCGGCTGCCACACCCAGGGCAATGTCCTTGAGTTTGTCATCTACATGGAAAACGGCGATCCCGAGAGCAAAGAAGACATGTACGCGGGCGCACAAATGGCGATTTCCATCATGGGCAAGAGCCCCGATGACTTCACAAGGCCGAGCTCTGGCAAAGGCGTCAAAACCGCCTCCAGAACGCCAAAAAAGGAAGAGGCGGCCCCTCCTTCATCGGTAACCCGTAAAACGGCCCAGAAGCCAAAACCAGCCGCCTCAGAGGACGCAGAAACCGACCCTCGGCAAAACAAGCCGTTTGGTCGTGAGCTGGAGCTGGAGCACGAACACCCGTTCCTGATTGAACGTGGTATCGAGCCTGAGCTGACCGAGAAATACGGCATTGGCTTTTGCAACGCTGGGATCATGAAGGGCCGTATCGCCATTCCAATCCATAACCTCGAAGGTGTGGTCATGGCCTATGCCGGGCGTTACGCCAGTGAGGACATTCCGGACGGAACGGACAGGTATCGCTTTCCAAAACGCTTCCTCAAATCACTCGAGCTTTACAACCTGCACCGGGCTGTCGCGTTGAAGAAAAGATACCTGGTCATCGTGGAAGGCTACTGGAGCGCCATTCGCCTCAACGAGGCAGGCATTCCAGCAGCGGCACTTATGGGCACGTCCCTCTCCCCCACCCAGGCAGAACTCGTTCGCAAGGCAGGTTTTCGCCACGCGATCCTGCTGCTGGATGGAGATGAGGCAGGCCGCAAGGCTGCGCCCGAAGCGGCCTTCGTTCTTTCGCAGCACGTTTACGTGCGCACAATGGAGCTGCCCGATGGCGTCAAACCGGACACGGTCTCAGAAGATTTTCTGAACCAGTTCCGGTAACGGCACTCGTGGCACTCGTACTCAGGCTCTGCCCCCATCGGGCAGAGCTTTTTTATGCAAGACGCTGGTCGTCGCAGCATCACTCGTCCCCCCGAATTGTTGCCCGCTGATCTGGCTCGAAAAATTCGAGGCGGCACGACGAAGACATTTTGCGACTGCCAGACCGGCGA
>DFBD01000268.1:0-366 GCA_002367255.1 Rhodobacterales bacterium UBA3089
GTGTCAGATCTGACGCTGGACAAGGTGATCCTTTCGGAAGCTGCGCGGGGAAACTTCTAAGCCCCTCACGTCGACGCGCTTGCGTCGATCATGTGCGTAGCCGGTTCACGGTATCTGAGCGACGAGTTTGCCGTGTTCGTCCTGATTGGCATTCTTGCGATGCAGCACACGCCGCAGCGGGATCAGGCCGAACAGCGCCAGGGTGGCCAGAGCCGCCCCGGCAAGAAAGGTGCCCTGTGGCCCCACCTTGTCCCACAAAACGCCCGCGATCACGCTGGCCAGAAGGATCATCACCCCCGTCATCAGGTTCAGCATGCCAAAGGCCGTGCCGCGTAGCTCGACCGGTGCTGTGTCTGCGACGAGGCT
>DFBD01000268.1:450-3095 GCA_002367255.1 Rhodobacterales bacterium UBA3089
GTGCCATTGTCTGACAAGACGCCAGCGGGGTAGGCGGCAAAGGCGTAGAAGATGTTCATGACCACCAGCACAAGTGGAATGAGACCCGTGGGCGCCCCTTCGGCGTGGGCCTTCAGGATTAGAAACGCTTCGCTGAACCTTGCGAGGGTGAAGACGGAGGCGACGCCAACCACCCACCAGAACGCGCCGCCCAGCCGCTTCAACTCCTGCAGGCTGAGGGGGGATTTAACCGTGGGCAGATCGGCGGGTCGCCCGGGTTCCGGCACAAGGGTGACAAGCAGCAGGACCGCGACACCGCCCGGGATCACCGCGAACCAGAACACGAGTGGGATGTTGTCAGCGGTCATCCACATCAAAACAACGGCAATGACCGGCCCAAGGAACGCTCCGACGGTATCCAGCGCCTGACGCATGCCGAAACTGGCTCCGCGCAGATCGGCAGGGGAAATATCGGCGATCAGCGCGTCACGCGGCGCGCCGCGAATGCCCTTGCCGACGCGATCAATGAACCGCGCGCCGATGAGCCAGCCGATGGTCGGGGCGAGTGGGAAAATTGGCTTGGTTGCTGCGGCAAGCCCATATCCGATGACGGCAAGGATCTTGCGCTTGCCCAGCCAGTCGCTCAGCGCACCGGAAAACACTTTTGTGATGGCGGCGATGGCTTCGGCCAACCCTTCGATGAAGCCGACGGTGACCATCGAGGCTCCCATGTAGGTCACCAGATAAACCGGCAGCAGGGCGTGGATCATCTCGGATGAAATATCCATCCAGAGGGATACAAACCCCAACGCCCAAATGCCGCGCGGCAACCGGCGCAACGTGGAACGATCCAGCTTTGGGTGTGCGGGCTTGCTAATGTCGGTCACCTGTCGTTTTAGCCGTTGGATTTTGGTTTGGCATAGTTCTGAAGGATGGTGCCTATCTTAAACGCGGCGAGGCGCTTTCATTTGAATTACGAAAACACATCGACAGTCAGCCCTTGGCGCATAGCATTGCGATAACAGCGGTGCAGCATTTGTAAGACTGGACTCAGGGCAGACATCCACTGCCCGGCGCATTTCTGGATACCGGCGCTGATATCCGGGCTTGCGGCATCGACGCACCCGGGCATCAGTCGTGTCCGATCAGATCGGCCAGACGCGTGGCGATGGCTTCGGCTACAGCGTCGTCCTGGTCGGTGACGGCGTGGTCCAGTGCGTGCAGGCGGCCGCGCAGGGCGTGCAGTTGATCGACCAAAGACAGGATGATTGGCACGGCGTCATCGTTCACCGCCATGTCCTCGGTCAGATCAACGATCAGTTGCAGGCGCGCAAGGTCGAGCGCATCGAACATGGGGCCGGTTTCACTGTGATGCGGGGCGATCCAGGCATGCGAGATGCAGACCTCAAGTCGCGTTTGCGTCAGCTTGTCTATCCGGGTCAGAACGTCGGTTTGGCTCAACATCATGTCTGTCCTTTCCATCCTGAACGGGCGTCATGGGGGTGGTCCTTGTGCCAACCTTCGATCGCCGTTTTTAAATCGTCATCAATGATGTCGGGCAGCACGATCTTCAGTCGGACCAGCTGATCCCCTGCTGGGCGGCCCTTGGCGGCGACACCCTTGCCACGCAGCCGCATGATCCGGCCGCTGCTTGATCCCGGCGGGACGCGCAGGTTGACGCGACCCGCTGTGGTTGGAACCGCGACAGAGCCACCCAGCACGGCCTCATCAATGGAAATGGGCAGGTCCAGAAGGATATCTGTGCCGTCGCGTTCAAATAGCAAATCAGGCAGGACGGCGATCAGGATCAGCGCGTCACCTGCTGGGCCGCCATTGAACCCCGGTTGGCCGCGACCGGATAACCGCAGTGTCTTGCCATCCTCGATCCCCGCCGGGATCGTGATTTCAAGGCTGCGACCATCCGGCATCGTCACCCGGCGTTTGGCACCGTTGATGGAGTCAAGAAAACTGACCTCAAGATGATATTGTACATCTGCGCCACGCATTTTCATGCCATGCGCACCGCCGCCGCCCGCACCACCGCCGCGTGATCCGAAGGCGCGTGAGAAGATATCGCCCAGATCGTCGAACTCGGCCTCGCTTTGGTAACGGTTCTCCTGCCCGGTGCCCGCGTGGTTGCGATAATAATCACGCGGTGGCATTTCCGCCCCCGAGGCGTCGATTTCGCCCGCGTCAAACCGGCGGCGTTTTTCAGGATCGCTTAGAAATGTGTGGGCCGCAGAAACGGCCTTGAACCGCTCCTCGCCCGCCGTGTCGCCGGGGTTGATGTCAGGGTGCAGCTTCTTGGCCAACGCGCGATAGGCCTTCTTGATCTCGGCATCCGTCGCTGTGCGCTTCACGCCAAGGGCCTCATATGGGTCCATAGGTTTTGTATTCATGGCTTTCTGGTCCTGACGCTATTGGTATCACAACGCGTTGATCGGTTCGGCAGCATGGCGGCATGCAAGCCTGTTGCGCTATTGGTTGATCTCATTCTCAATCGCCTGTTTCACGTCCTCATTAAAACCCGAAAATGCCCTGTCTTTCAGAAAAATAAGCGGGAAATACTCGAACGCATCTGAGACGCCTTCGCTTTCGGTGTACTGAACGCGATATTGATCCAGCAGATTGTGGAAGTTTTTCTCTGTGTTCAAGTGCTCTTCGAT
>DFBD01000268.1:3146-15752 GCA_002367255.1 Rhodobacterales bacterium UBA3089
CCAGCCAATCCTCAAAGGTTCGCCAGGTGAACGACGAAGATGCCAGCGCCTCCTCATAGACGTTCCAGTATCCGACCTTCGTGCCGCCGATATGGGGATGAGACACCAAAATCATGCTGTCAGGGTTTTTGGATACACTCGCCTCGACTACCTCGGCAAAATCTTCCTCTGTCGCGCCCCGGGCATAAAGGCTGATGTCACAAAGCGACCCTTTGCCCATCTCGGCAAATTCGACGTTTGAAACCTCGATGATCCCGACATTGTATTCCTCGGGCTTGTAGACAAGCGCGCGGATGTCTTCGGTTCCGCGGGCCAAAACATAAGGAACACCAAGGGCGTCGGCGGCTTTCACGGTGTTTTCGTCATACGAAGAATACTTGCACGCATAGACCTGCATGGGTTTGCCCGTCAGGGCCTCCATGTCGGTTTTGACATCCAGCATCGCCTGATACTGGTCTTCGTATGGCATGTCCCAGCAGGTCCCGGCGTAGCCGCCTATGATCTCATGCCCCTCTCTTGCAAGGCGCTTGAAAAGCAGGGGATAGGTCTCAAGGACGGGGCCAGACGCTTTGATCATCGCCGTCAGCCCGCGCTTGCCAAGCTCAGTTTCCCACCTGAGCAGCCCATCCATTTCTTCATTTGCATTTGCATTGATAAGGTAGATAAGCCCGTTCGTTGTGGCGGCTTCTGAGGGGCTGTTTTCCACATCCGTCTGTTGCTGCGCCAGCGCTGTGGTGCCAGAAAGACCGATCAGCGCAATCCCGGCGATGCCAACCGCCGATCTGCACACTGGCCAAACCTTGTGAATCATGGGATGCCGCACGCGTTGGCTCAGAGCTGAAAGACCCATGGATATGGTTTTCCCGACGTTTCCAAGCGTTTGTACATTGTCAGACATGTTTTTTCCCTTCTGATTGCCGCGAACTGCTGAAAATCGAATTTGGGGTAATAGCATTCAACTCTAAAGCTATAGTCTCTTTATAAGTCAGCGTTTTGATGTGAATCAAAATCCGCCGGGTCCGAGTGCTTTACTGTGAGTACAAATAGTCGCACTTCAGGAGCTGCATGGTCGAGCCCCGTTTGAGTTGCGGTTATTGTAACTCACAAAAAGGAGGCATCCGATGAGCCAAGTCACGCGCCAAGCGATTGAAGAAATCCTGGGGGGTCTTAAGGAAAACGACTATGCGGCAATTGAAGCTACCGGTGCGAACCTGAAGGATATTGCCGAGGCGAAATCGCTTGCGGATGGAACAAGCGATATCGTTGGTCAGGGCGAGAGCGCCCTTGCGGGTCCGGTGAAAGAAGTGCTGACCATACTTGGTGAAAGGACAAAATGATGGATGAAGATCGCCTTTCAAAAGCCCTGCTTGATCCGCCATCCGTCTTTCTGACCCCCGCGGAGGTCTTGGCGGATGAAACGCTGACGGCGCCGCAAAAGGTCGAGATCCTTCGCCGGTGGGAATATGACGCGTGCGAAATCAGCGTCGCGGAAGATGAAGGTATGCGGGTGCGGGATGGTGAAATGGTCCAGCAGATATTGCGGGCGCTACATGAACTTGTCGGCGACATCGACACCGACAAATCGCCCCCCACAAAGCAAGGCGGCCTTGGGCGCGACGCTTTGGGGCCGTTGAAACGAAAGACGTGACGCGTTGGACGTATCGCCATTCATACCGGATGCGATCTGGGCAAGCCTGCTTGCCGGGGTGACGACAACATTGGGGGTTCTGGTCGTCCGTCAGTTCGAAGATTGGGGCCGCCGCAATGCCGCATACTTCGCGTGTTTCGCCGCGGGTGTTCTGATCGCCGTCTCGTTCTTACATCTTGTGCCGAAAAGCTTGGAGCTGAGTGCGCATGGTCCCGTCTTCATGTTGACCGGCTATCTTCTGATGCACTTTTTCAACAGGTTTCTCACAACCCAGGTTTGCGACAAGCCGACGACAACGGACTATGCCATCGGATTGGTCACCATGCTGGGGATCGGGTTTCATTCGTTTGTGGATGGCGTGATGTATTCCATCACATTCACCGTCAGCTTTTTCACCGGCGTTGCATCCGCACTTGGCATGGTGCTTCACGAGTTTCCCGAAGGAATTATCACTTACGTTTTGTTACTGCGCAGCGGTATCGGTGACAAATGGGCTTTCCGACTGACCCTGTTGTCGGCCGCCGCAACGACCCCGCTTGGAACGCTTCTGTCGTATCGGTGGATTACCAGCATTGATGAACCGGTTCTGGGCAATCTGATGGCCATTTCGGCGGGGGCCCTATTCTATGTCGGCGCGACACACCTCCTTCCAATGGCGGAACGTGAACCGCGTCGGTATTCGCTGGTTGTTCTCGGGGCGGGGACTGCAACCGCTGTGGGAATTACGCTGAGCATCTGATTGAGCCTATTGGCCGGTTGCGCATTAGCAGGGCCAGTCCGCACGATAGTCAGTCAGCTTGAGACTGGGTTTACCGTAGGAACATGGATCACGTTGGCCCGGGTCGAAAAGGCAACCCAAGTCTTGTAACACACCAATATGGCATTGGATCAGATCGCACCGCATTTTGGATGGCAAAATGGGCCCGCTTCCGTCGCCTGTTTCGAAAAGGTTTCGGATTGTCACCTGCCGTCTACCTGAAAAAATTGCGGATAATGGAATAGGCGCAGCAGCTGGAATTCTGGGCTCTATGCGATCGCCCGCGGCAACATGGTCGGAGGCCGGCTTCAGGTGTTGTATCCATAGACCGAGTTAGCGTTGCCCTGACTCGCGTAATCCACGCATGAGACGGAAAAGACATCCAATGCGGAAATGTCAAAAAGGGTATGCGAAGCCCTGTTCAAGGCGGTATCCGAGGGGTTGGCCGCTGGCAAAACGGTCGAAGAACTGAAGGAAACGGTCAAGCTGCCCGCGTTCAGTCACTGGTTCATGTATGAGCAAAACCTGTCTGCCCACGTTGAGCGCATGGCTTATTCGATCTGGCACGGTCACTGACAAACGAAGTGGTCGGGGTCAACCCGACCGCTTCCTTCTTCTAATCGGGTATCCACATGAAACTGTACATCTTTGAGACTTGCCCCTTTTGCAATCGCGTCCGGATATTTGCGGGCCTGAAGGGCCTGTCCCTCGATACTCTGCCCATGTCGCCGGGCAAAATGCCAGCGCGCCTGCGGGGGCGTGTGACCGGGCCACCCGTTCCCATTCGCGAACGGAGCGATATGGTTTTGCAGGACAGTGTTGATATCATCCTCCAGCTCGACAGTCCGCCCGTTGTGTTAGGACTTGGAGGATCAGCGACTGAAAGGATCGAACGTAAGAAAACCCAGTGTCTCTATTCGCCGATGTCTGAGCTAACAGATTGAGCTTAAAGCCTGCAAAGACCAGCCTTAGGCATAAGGGTAGATGAGGATCGCGGCGCATGAGTTTTTACGTCATTGGTCGTGATAATTTCACGTTGTTCTCAACCCAAGCAACTCCCTTGCGTCGGCTGGTGGCGCTTTTGCAAAGTCTTTCCCTTGTCTGGGCAGATTAGAAAAATTTTGTGCTCTGGGTAACGGCAGGGGGTGACCATGCCTTACGAAGCAAAACTATTACGAGCGCTGAGGCCGAGAACGCGATGGTCCCCCCATGCGTTGGCCAAGTGGATTTCTGGCCCATGTCGAAAACGCGTGATCCACGGATCGCACAGTCGTGTGGCAGTGGAGCGGCAGCTTGCCCAACCGCATTTGGAAGGTCGGAGAGGCAGGGCAGGTCCAAACGAAATAAAGTTCCCGGTTTCATTCACGCTTGCAAAGATTGAAATTGCATTGGCATCATGAAGGTATATTGTCGGGGTTTGATGTTGGAGGGCGTATGCGACTGGGAATTCGGGAGATTGCTGTACTGGTCTGTTTATTGGGTCCGGGCGTAGCGTGTTCTCAATCCATTAGTGGTGCAATGCTTGGCGACACATGCGCGGGCTGTCACGGAACGCAGGGAGCTGCCGTAAATGTCACAATCCCCCCGTTGGCGGGGATGAACGCGGAGCAGTTTGTTGCCACGATGCTGGCCTATCGTACTGGCAAGCAAAGCGGAACAATCATGAACAGGGTTGCGCGCGCCTATAGCGATGAAGAAATCAACGCCATGGCAGAGTACTTTGCGTCGTTCCCGACCAGCACCAGTAAATAGGAGCCGCCCGTGACAGAGACCAACAAACGCGATTTCCTGAAGTTTCTCGCTGCAGGTACCGTTATGTCATCAGCCGTCTTCGCGCCAAGTTTGGCGTTTGGACAAAACCCCGCGCATGTTGTGGTCATCGGCGGTGGCACGGGGGGGGCGACAGCCGCCAAATATTTGAAAATGGGTGACAAGACCATTCGCGTCACAATCATTGAAACCAATGATGTCTATCAGCGTTGCTATGGTTCAAATGAGGTCCTTACTGGTCATTCTACCATCGAAGACCTCTCCATTTCATATGACAGTTTGCGCGATAAATATGGCGTGGATTTCATGTTTGATACGGTGACGGCGGTTGATTCGAATTCCCGCCAGATCACCTTGGAAACAGGCGCCAAGCTATCCTATGACCGTTTGATCGTATCGCCGGGGATAAGTTTCACTTGGACGGAAACCGACGGGTATAGCGAAGAGATTGCCAATAGCGTGATGCCGCATTCCTGGAAGGCGGGCGAGCAGACTTTGCTGTTAAAGCGCCAGATTGATGCGATGCCAGACGATGGCACCATGATCATCGTGCCGCCGCCCAACCCTTACCGCTGCCCGCCTGGTCCATACGAGCGCGCCTCGTTGCTGGCCGAAATGTTCCAAAAAGAAAAACCGCAGGCGAAAATCCTGGTCCTTGATGTGAAGGATGGTTTTGCCAAGGATCAGCCATTCATGCTGGGGTGGAACCGCTTGTATGATTTCCAGATTCCCGAAACGAAAATGGATGGGATGCCGGACGATGTTAACATCTTCGACGCACCCGGTATGATTGAATGGGTGCCCGGTTCCGATGGTGGCAAGGTGGTTGCCGTGGATGCAAACGCCATGACCGTGACAACCCAATTCGGTGACACAATCCATGGCGATGTGATCAATTTCATTCCACCGCAAAAGGCTGCAAAACTTGCCTTTGATATGGATCTGACCGAAGGCAACTGGTGCCCGATCAATCACCTGACAATGGAATCCACTCGTCATCCCAATATCCATGTGATTGGCGATAGTTGTGTTGCCGATGAGATGCCGAAATCAGGGTATTCAGCCAATACACAGGCCAAAGTCGTCGCGGCACAGATCCTGCATTTGCTGCACGATCAGGAGCCGGAAGAACCGACATGGTCGAATGTCTGTTTTTCGCGTGTCAGTTCGGAATATGGCGTTTCTGTTGGTGGCATTTACCGGCTGGACCATGAAACTGGTAAGATTGTCTCAACCCAGGGGTCCGGGGGCGTCTCGCCGCTTGATGCCTCCCACCAGTTCAACCGTCTGGAGGCATTGTATCAGGGAGCGTGGATGGAAAACTTCGTTACAGATAGCTTTGGCTAAACCCCGCACCGAAAGGAATTGCGATGTCGCAAGATGAGTATTCTCCGCCGCCCAGCCCGCTGAGCGAAGACGAGCAACAACGCGTATTTGAAAGCTCGCCGACTGGCACGTGGGCTGTGCTGTTTGTCTATGGAGTTCTATTCATTCTGATGTGGCTCTACTTTTGGTATGGTCTGTTTGTGCCTGCCGGTTCGATTCAATAAGGACATCTGATGGCATTTCATATCGACAAGCTGGAAAAACGCTGGATATTCATGGTCGCCGGATTCGTTCTGATGGCTTGGGGCATTCAGATTTATTACGCGGTGCAGGGCTGGCACCCGCCAAGCAATGTCGAGGTGATAGATTCTGCACAATTGCACCTTGCGACAGGCGTTGGCGGCGATGAATTTTCTGAGCAGAACATTGGCGTCAAGCGTGATGCGGATGGCCAGTTGATCGTCACGATGGTGGCCGCGCGGTATGGCTTTTATCCTCAGGAAATTGAACTGCCCCAAGGCGAAGCGTTCAAGATCAGGATTGCCAGTTTCGATGTGTTGCACGGTATTTATGTCCCGCTGACAAACCTGAATCTGATGCTGGTGCCGGGCTATGTGTCCGAAGCGACGACCATGCTCAACAACCTCGGCGATTACCCTATGCTGTGTCATGAGTTCTGCGGCATGGGCCATGCTTATATGTTTGGAAACGTCAAAATCGTTCCGCAAGATGAATTCAAGCTTTGAGACTTCGGGAGGATAACTTTTGACCCTGTCCACGACAAATTCAGACGCTCCGACACCGGAGTATCAGGCGACTGCTAAAAAGTTGGGTCTCAGTCATATGTGGGTCGGCTTTGTGGCCTTCGCTGCGGCCATACCGATGGGGCTGTATCAAGTTGCAGAACGCAGCAACCTGTTTGCTTCGCTTGAATCGCGCGAGGTGTATTATGCGTCGGTCACGACACATGGGGTGTTGATGGCCTATGTGTTGTCGACGTTTTTTATTATGGGGTTTGGCTATTTCGCGGCCCTGCATTCTTTGAAACAAAATGTCTGGTCACCGCTATTTTCCTGGGCCGGGTTTGTGATTGCATTGGTCGGAACCGTCATGGCGGCCGTGCCGTTGTTGCTTGGGCAAGCCTCTGTCATGTATACGTTTTATCCACCGGAGATGGCGGTGACACCGTTCTATCTGGGGGCTGCGCTTCTGTTCATCGGATCGTGGTTCTGGTGCGTCGATATGATCGTGGGGATGATGCAATGGCGACGCGCCAATCCCGGCATGGCGGTGCCGCTGGTGATGTTCGGCACGACAATCAACGCTTTGCTCTGGCTCTGGACATCGATGGGGGCGACGCTCGAAGTGCTGCTCCAGATTCTGCCGATGCAGTTTGGGTGGGTCGACACGATTGATCCTGGGCTTGCCCGCACATTCTTTTCCTGGACCCTTCATGCCATTGTCTATTTTTGGCTTTTCCCGGCCTATATCGCGATGTATGCGATCATGCCGCGCGAGTCAGGCGGCAAGCTGTTTTCGGATGAGCTGGCCCGCGTCGCCTTTGTGATGCTGTTTATTTTTTCGGTGCCCATCGGTTTTCACCACCTCTATATGGATCCTCAGCAGGCGGCTGGTTGGAAGCTGTTGCACATGTTTGGCACCTTCATGGTGGCCGTGCCGACCTTTATTACGGGTTTCACCATTCTGGCGACGCTCGAAATTTCTGGCCGATTGCGTGGTGGAAAGGGTTTGTTTGGCTGGATTGCCAAAATTCGGTGGAATAACCCAATGACGCTCGCGGCAATGCTGTCGATGTTGATGCTGACGGCGGGCGGGTTTGGTGGGGTGATCAATGCGTCCTATTCGATGAACGCGCTGATCCACAACACTCAATGGATTACCGGGCATTTCCACCTGATCTTCGGCGGCACTTCGGTGATTATGTATTTCGCTGTTGCCTATTGGGCATGGCCACGCATCACAGGGCGCAGATTGGCCAGCACACGTATGGCCCTGTGGCAGCTATGGTTATGGTTCTGGGGAATGCTGCTCACCACATTGCCGTGGCATGTTCTGGGCTTGTTGGGACAGCCTCGTCGGGTTGACACCTTGCCTTATGGCGAGGAATTGAACGCGTTGTGGAACCCGCATGAAGTCGTGATGTTCAGCGGTGCGGTCATGCTGACGGTTTCCGCTGTCTTGTTCATTATTGTTCTGGTTCGATCCCATTTTTCGGAGCGTTTGCCCGAGGTGCCAGAAGTGGTTTTCGCCACGGCGATCCATCAGCCGTTGCGGGTGCCACATCTGTTGAATTCATTGGCATTCTGGAACTGGGCCATGCTGGTTTATATGCTGGCAAGCTACGGCTATCCGCTGTTGCAGTTTGCCTTCATTGGCACACCACAGTCGATCCCTTTTGGTTTCGGAGAGTGATATGAAACATTTCCAGTTCCCCACCATTCGCCTCGCTGCCGTCCTCATTGCCAGCCTCGGAACTTCGACTTTGGCTCAGGAAAACACGGGTCCCTCGACGAATATCGCCTGGACAATCGAAACCCTGAACCTGCTTCGCAGCGGGGATCCGGAACGTGGGGCCACGCTGAATTTGGACCTGGAGTGCGCAACCTGTCATGGTGCCACGGGCGTATCCGCAAATGACACATGGCCCAGCCTGTCCGGCCAACCTGCGGGATATACCTACAAGATTCTGAGAGATTACCGAGATCAAAAACTGTCCGGCACCCAGCGTGGTGAATTGATGGCCTATGTGGTCGAGGAAATGACGGATCAGGATATGGTTGATCTGGCCAGTTATTATGCCCAAAACAAATTGCCTCCTGCGCGGCAGACCTTCATGCATGATGCGGTAGAATCTTTGGACCTGTTGGGGGATCCCGAACGCCTGATCCCGCCCTGTAGTGTATGCCACGGGAAAAACGGCAAGGGTGATTTCCCGGACTTTCCGGCCCTGGCCGGGCAATCGCCTGAGTATCTGACGCGCAGCATGATGGATTTCAAAGCGGGACGACGCGGAAATGATGTCTATTCCCGGATGCGCCTGATTTCTGCAAGATTGACGGATGAGGAAATTCAGGCCCTGGCGAACTACTTTGCGTCAATAAGTCTTTCGACGAGCAATGAATAGGTTGGCATCACGGCTATGTCTAAAGTGAACGAGGCAGCGGGAAAGTGCTATCATTGCAGCCTTTCCATCCCGCCTGAGACTGACATCCATAGCGAGGTTCTGGGGCAAACCCGTGCTTTTTGCAGCCCCGGCTGTGCAGCTGTTTCGAAATCCATCGTGCAGTCGGGACTGGAAGACTTCTATCGCTATCGTGGCAAACCAGATCGCGAAATCGCGGGCCACAAAAGTGAAACACCCGAAGCGTCCTTGGTCGTCTATGATCACCCCGAAGTTCAAAAGTCTTTTGTGCGCACTGTTGGCGAAAACAGTGAGGCGTCTCTTATTCTTGAAGGTATCCGTTGCTCCGCCTGCCTATGGTTGAACGAACAGCATCTGCGCAAGATCGACGGTATTGTCGACGTTCAGATCGATGCCAACAGCCACCAGGCCCGTGTCACCTGGGCGCCTGAACAGCTGAAACTCAGCACTATTCTGGCAGCGGTTGCTGACATAGGGTTTGTCGCCCATCCGTTTGATCCGACCCGTCGCGAACAATTGTTGCAGGAACAAAAACACCGCAGCATAGAGCGTCTTATTTTTGCTGGCTTCCTTATGATGCCAGTGGTGTCGTTTCAGATCGCGAGTTACTGGATTGGCGGCCCCGACGAGAACGGCGCTTATCCGCTGTTTGAAAGCCTTGGCCGCTGGTTCATGCTTCTGGTTGTGACGATTGTCATGGCCTATTCTGGTCAGGATTTCTTTCGCGGTGCCTGGCGCGATCTGAAGCATAGGCAACTGGGGATGGATGTGCCGGTGGTGCTGGGGTTGACCACCGCATGGATTGGCAGCGCTGTTTCCACTGTCATTGGTCATGGTGATGTCTTTTTTGACTCCATCGTCATGTTCATCTTTTTCGTGCTTCTGGCACGTGCATGGGAATTGCGCGGGCGATTGAAGTCGGCGGACGCGCTTGATGCCACTCTTAAAATCATGCCCAGAACTGCAAATCGGGTGATGGCCGATGGAAACGTTGAGCTGGTCTCGGTGCTGGATTTGAACATTGGCGATACGTTGCGCCTTCTGCCCGGCGAAAATGTGCCCTGTGACGGGCGGCTGATATCGGACGCCAGCGCCTTTGATGAATCTCTGTTGACCGGTGAAGCGATCCCGGTTTTGCGTCAACGTGGCGATTTCGTGGTGGGGGGGGCCTGTAATGTTGACCAACCTGTCGAGATTGAGGTCACGCGCACGTCTGAAAATTCCACTATGACGGAAATTCACCAGTTGATCGCACGAGGCCTGAATGATCGCCCCAAATACGCGCAGATCGCAGATCGGATCGCGCCGTGGTTTGTGGCTGCTGTATTGGCAATTGCAGTGCTCACTTTGACGTTTTGGCTTTGGTATGATTCAGCACGGGCCTTGCCCAATCTGATCGCTGTGCTGATTGTCACTTGCCCCTGTGCTTTGGCATTGGCAACGCCCGTGGCGCTTTCAATTTCGGCCGGACGCTTTGCCCAATTGAAAGTTTTGCCGATGCGCATGTCCGCGCTGGAGCCACTGTCCAAAGCAACGATGATCGCCTTCGATAAAACTGGCACGCTCACGATGGGGCACCCCATTCTCGCCGCTCAGCTTCTGGTTGGCAAGCTGTCCGAAACAGATGCATTGTCCATCGCCGCCAAACTCGAAGAAAAATCAGAGCATCCCTTTGCAAATGCGCTTAAATCCGAAGCCGCGAGACATCATCTCGACATCCACTCAACGCTGGCTATTCGTAATTTCCCTGGACAGGGTGTCGAGGCTGAAATTGAGGGCGCAAAATGGCGTTTGGGTGGAGAGGCATTCGCTCTGAATTCATCCGCGCCTCTGCCGCAAGCAGGCGAAGCTTGGCTCAATGCAGAGATTTCCATGGGGCGCAGTGTTGTCATACTGGCTGGTGAAACTGGGGCCGAGGCTTTGTTCGCTTTTGAGGACGAACTGCGAAATTGCGCCAAAGAAAGCATTGCAGCCCTTCGTCAGTTCGGGTTTAGGGACATTGCGATCCTAAGCGGCGACAATCAAGGATCCGTGACACTGCTGGCACAAAAGGTTGGGATCAAGACGGCGATTGGGGGCCTGAAGCCAAACGAAAAACTGGCGTGGCTCCAGGAACAACAATCCCGGGGCCAACGTGTGGTGATGGTCGGTGACGGTATCAACGATGCTCCGGTGATGACAGCTGCCGACGCGGCGATTTCCTTTTCAAGCGCAACAGAACTGGCGCGCCAATCCAGCGATTTCGTGATTTTAGGATCTGACTTCAAAGTGCTGACCAACATGTTGAAGTTGTCTTCAAAAACAGGGCGCATCATTACGCAAAACCTCTTGTGGGCTGCTGGATATAACCTTTTGGCTGTTCCTGCAGCTGCCATGGGCTTCATCCCACCTTGGGCGGCGGCAATTGGTATGTCGGTCAGCTCTCTATTGGTTGTTTCAAATTCAATGCGGTTGCGAGCGACACGTTGAGCCACTCCAACATGTGGGGAAATGCCCTGAGGCTTTTTCCCCACTGCGGATTCAACTCGATGATGAGTTCCTCCAGGGCGGAAATGGGAAAGTTGCCAGCGTCTTTCGTGGATTCTAAAGTTTCAGGCCTGTCTTTCGGCCAGTTGAGCAATGTTTGAATCGCGTGCGACTATCGACATAAAGGCGTTTTCCAAATACCAGGAGAGGGTTTCGCCGGTGAAATTGAGCAACACTTGGACGCGAAATAAGTGACAGGGGCGTCGCTTGAGGCTGAATGCAAACAGCAGTATTTTACACGTCCTACTATTTCGAAAGGAGGATCGCGCGACTGGTGAACTCTGTGCCGTTATCACTAACGATACAGGCGGGCTTGCCATAGACGCGCACAAGCGCATCAAGCTCGCGTGCCACCCTCGCACCAGAGATGCTGGTGTCGGCCATCAAACACAGGTTCTCGCGACAACAATCGTCATTCACAGCCAACATGCGGAACTTACGTGATGCGCCGAAGGTGTCGGATACAAAATCCAACGACCAGCGTTCGCCAGGGCGCAAAGCCACGGGCATCGGTGTCCGCGACCCACGCGCACGCTTGCGACCTCTTCGCCGTCTGATGTCCAGCTTTTCCTCGGTGTAGAGCCGATACAGTTTCTTGTGATTCATGATCATTCCTTTGCGTTCCAGCAGCACGCCGATCCGGCGATAGCCAATGGCCCGACGTTTCCGGTATGGAAAACCCGGTGCCTGGGCATGTCCATGCAACACTGAGAAATACAAAAGGCGGAAAAGTTCGAACGATCGAGCTAACGCAGCAAGCGATCGATATTCTTCTACAAATACCGCAGTCCAATGCATCATCCTTTGTCTTTTGGAATGTAACCGACCACGGTTTCTACAAAGACCCTTCAAACCTGTTCTGGGGATAAGGTCAGGAGACCGGTTTCGGATCGCGGCTTCACGACTTGCGGCACAAGTTCGCGATTGAAAAGTTGCGTGGGGGCTGGTCCGTCTACAAGGTCCAGAAATACATCGGGCATGGTTCGCTGCTCACAACCGAAAGGTATTACTTCCGATACTTGTCGCAGAAGCAACAAGAGCGTGCACGAGCCGATGGAGACAACGGGTTCTGATAGGGCTCTTACATTGCGAATTCTCTGTTGGGATCCTGCTGTTGCAGGGTCCCCTTTTTGATTGTCCTGTCGGGTTTTTTCCGATCAGAAAAGGGCATGTTTTTTTGCGAAAGGGGGCATAGCCAGCGCAGTCGGAAGGCCAAAAAGGTGTCATGGTATGACACCTTTTGTGGTTTCGGACAGAATTGGCGGCACGCACACTACGTCCGGTGAATTGCGATTGGATCAGCAAATTCAGGGGGATAGTGGCGGAGAGACAGGGATTCGAACCCTGGGTGGGCTTGCACCCACAACGGTTTTCGAGACCGCCCCGTTCGACCACTCCGGCACCTCTCCGCGGGGG
>DFBD01000267.1:0-15227 GCA_002367255.1 Rhodobacterales bacterium UBA3089
GATTCCAGAAGCTCACGCAAATGGTCCAGATCGTTATGGCGCCAGATATGTTTTTCACAACGACCGTGGCGCACGCCTTCAATCATGGAGGCGTGGTTAAACTCGTCCGAGAAAATCACCAGATCGGGAAACAGCTTTGGCAAAACCGACAGCGTCGCTTCGTTGGCTATATAGGCGGACGTGAAAATCAACGCCGTTTCTTTTTGATGCAGGTCCGCGAGCTCGTTCTCTAGCTCTTTATGGAAAACCGTTGTACCGGAAATATTGCGTGTACCACCAGAACCGGCACCTGCAATCCGGAGCACACGCTCCATTGCGTCGATAACTACGGGATTTTGCCCCATGCCCAGATAATCATTGCCGCACCAGACCGTGATATCCTGTTTGTCACCATCGGGCCGCGTCCATACAGCGTGCGGAAATGCACCCCGCTCGCGGCAAATGTCGGTAAACACACGGTAGCGCCCCTCATCGTGAAGGGCGTTCAACGCAGTATCCAATTGGGCATCGTAATTCATGCAAAACTCCAAACACATTCGTGATGTCATATACTTGAAGTTGTTGCAACTCCTTACACTACAAATCGACGCAGGGATGGAAGATTATCACCAGTCACGCAAGTAAATCATGCCCTTGTGTGCAGCTTCCTCTAGTAAATATACCGGATTTGATCTGCCCAATAGCGCTCAACAACACGCAAGTGCGCATTTACATCGCCCAACGATTCTTTACTAACGATGGAGCCTGCAACCAAACCAGCAGCCTGGCGGGCAAACATCTCGGACAGTGCTTCGCGAATTTTGCGGCCCTTATCCGTTAGCCGCACCCGCACAGACCGACGGTCCACAGCGCATTTTTCGTGGTGCATATACCCGGATTCAACCAGTTTTTTAAGGTTATACGACACGTTCGAACCCTGATAATACCCGCGCGATTTCAACTCCCCTGCCGTTACTTCCTGTTCACCAATGTTAAACAGCAGCAACCCTTGCACAGAATTTATGTCAATCAATCCCAGCCGTTCGAATTCATCTTTAACTACATCCAGCAACAAGCGATGCAGGCGTTCCAGCCGCCCGAGTGTATCCAGATAAGTAGACAGGTTATCCGGCGCATCCTGTTCATTAACAGTCGTCTGCATATTCATGTTTTTGCCCTCCAATACATTTTACTGCATTGATTTTGGCACTGCGAATCGCAACAAGAAGTTAAATATCCGAAATTTTTTCAAATAATTTTATGAAAATTTTGAATCACTTCGATGATTTCCACATGCTCGGTCGGCGGCACGGATTGGCGGGACATCCAGACATAAAGATCTTGATCGTTCTCGTTCAGCAGGGCCTCGTACAGCGCAAGCGCCTCGGCGGACAAACCTGCGATTTCCGTATTCGAATACGGCCCGAGGATCATATCCATCTCTTTGGTACCACGTCGCCAGCTTCGCATTTGCAGGCGCTTGATACGGTTCTCGGGGGTCTCGGTCATGGGATTCTCCTTCGATTTACGGTTTGCACCCAATCCTAGATATGTGCAACCTTGTTCGAACATTACCTATCGGAGCCCCCCCCATGCCCTTCATTGCCGACGCCCTTTCCCGTGTAAAACCTTCGCCAACCGTGGCCGTATCCACCCAAGCCCGCGAGCTGAAAGCGGCGGGGGTAGACGTGATAGGCCTTGGCGCAGGCGAGCCGGATTTTGACACGCCCGACAACATCAAAGCCGCCGCCATTGATGCGATCCAGCGTGGTGAAACCAAATACACCGCGCCCGACGGAATTCCGGAACTGAAGGATGCCATATGCGCCAAGTTCCTGCGCGAGAACGCGTTGAAATACGCGCCCTCGCAAGTCATGGTATCGACTGGCGGAAAACAGGTTTTATTCAACGCGTTACTGGCAACTCTTAATCCCGATGACGAAGTCATTATCCCCGCCCCGTACTGGGTTAGTTACCCCGATATGGTCCGCCTTTGCGGCGGCGAACCCGTGATCGTTGAAGCCCCGATCGAAGCCGGTTTCAAGATCACCCCCGCGCAGTTGGAAGCGGCCATAACCCCCAACACCAAATGGTTCATTTTCAACTCGCCATCCAACCCGACGGGGGCCGGATATTCACGCGCTGAACTGAAGGCGTTAACCGACGTTCTGCTGCGCCATCCACACGTCTGGATCATGACCGACGATATGTATGAACACATCGCCTATGCCCCGTTTGAATTTTGTACGCCTGCGCAAGTCGAACCGATGCTATATGATCGCACACTGACGGTTAACGGGGTCTCCAAGGCTTATGCAATGACTGGCTGGCGTATTGGGTATGCGGCAGGGCCAGAGGCGTTGATTAAAGCCATGACCAAGGTGCAGGGGCAATCGACCACCAACCCCAGCTCCATCAGCCAATGGGCGGCGGTGGAGGCGTTAAATGGCCCGCAGGATTACATCCCCACAAGCCGGATTGCATTTCAACGTCGGCGGGATTTGGTGGTTGGTTTATTAAATGAAATTAGCGGCATGGAATGCCCCACACCAGAGGGGGCGTTTTACGTTTACCCGTCTATCAAGGGCTTAATAGGTAAGGTTACTCCGACCGGTACAACCATTACCAACGACGAAGTATTCGCCACAGAATTGCTGCAATCTCAAGGGGTTGCAGTGGTATTTGGGGCGGCTTTCGGGTTGTCTCCGAACTTCCGTATAAGCTATGCCACCTCTGATGAATTGTTGACCGAGGCTTGCGCCCGTATTGCCCGTTTTTGCGAAGGATTAACCTGATGTTTGACCGCCCGACCCTCTATTTTCGCCGTAAAGAACATGGCGCTGCGGTTTATCGTGTCGCTTCGGGGGCACATGCCAGACTTGACCTGTTGCAAATTGCCGTTTTGAAGCAAAATGGCGAGGTGAAACCTTCGGGAAAACAAGAACCAACAGCCGAAGAACTGACCGAAATTTCCGCCTGGTATGACGCTCGAAAAGCCGAGCAGAAAACACGGGATGCGGCGCGGGTAGACCGGCTGATTGACGACATGAACGCAATGGCGCAATGGGTGCAAGCGAACGCGAATGACAAGCAGATTGCGCATTCCTCGCAGCCGATATTGATGGCCGTGCATGACCTGCGATCCACCTTGGTTCGACGCATGGCCGGGAGGGGTAAATAGACGCGAAGTTGCATGTCTGGGCGCTTTATGGTTAAGCTTATCATCTATTCAAAAATATCTATTCAAAAATATTTACGGGAACCATTATGTCAAATTTATCACAAGAACAACAAGAGCTTAAAGCTTCGATCACCAAAAGCGCAACGATCTGGGGCGTGGTTATCGGGCTGATAACGGCAGGGTTGGTATATTGGATTTTGGGCAGCCAAACCACGATGATCCGTGGCGGCGCGGCGGTAATCGGCGGGGTAGTTGTGGCTTTCGCTATGTACCGGAAATCCATGGCATCCGGATCAAAATCGGCGCAATGTAGCAAGTGTAACGCGGCCTTCAGCATCAACCGGACAGACCGGGTGGAAACAGTGATTTCTACCACGGACAAAGAAGAACGCGAAGCACAGGAAGACGGCTCGACCGAGGTGAAAACATGGGTTGAGGAAGCGTATTCCGTTTTGGAAACTTTCACCTGTTCCAAGTGCGGTGATGTGACCACGAAGGAGTATCAATCCACCCGCCGTAAGGATGAAAAAACCGAGGTGGAACCGGCACCGGTTGCCAGCGCTACCAAGGGTGGCAAGCAGGCGAAATCCAAAAGCAAAGGTAGCTAACGGCCTGCGTTAACTTTTGGGGTAAATGGCGAAAAACACGTATGCACAATGCGTACACAACCCGTACACAATGCGTATGTCCATTTTTGAGGTGTGGTTTGTTAAGGTTTTGAGGGTGCTGCCCTCAACTGCCTGGAAGCTGCAATAAAAAACCGTCCGATACCGCATAACAAGATACAGCAACACCGAACGGTCATATGCTTTGAGCGGCGAGGCAAAACACATTGCCGCTCAAAGCGTCAGGATATTAGTATCCCGGGAAAGTAGACGAGAAGTCACGTGGCGTGAAAACCGCACCGTTGCCAAAGTTATATGTCAGCCCGACTGTGTAATAACGGTAGTCTCCATCGTCCATGCTGGTCGCACGGGTGTTCAGCTGAAGATTGTTCCAGATATCGACATCTAAACCGATATATATGCTGGGAATATAAATGCCGGAGCTACCATACTTATTGTTAACACCGGCATATACTTCAAGTCCGCTAGGCATAGAGCCGAAATCATCCAGCGTGTAACCGACCTGCGCACCTATGTTATAGTAAGGGCCATCGGAGGAAGGGTCTTCAATTTCTGCGTGCGCTTCAACGTTAAGCATCCCGGTGCGGTAGGCCACCTCGACACCAACATAATTATAGCCGTCCACTTCTTCGCTGTAGAACGCGCCGATATCGAGTGCTGCGCTCGGTGAATAAATCGCGTGGACCCCGTAATTTAAGTCTGCGTCGTAACCTTCGTAAGTTGTGTTTCCTAAGTCGAATTGAAGTTTAATCATCGGGGTAACGCCATACACTAGCGAACCGTCGATTTGGGTTTGATAATCGAAGGAATCGTCAGGTGCGTCGATGTAGGAAATTCCAATCGAACCGTCGAATGCAGACTGCGAAAATGCGCCAGTTGCGATCAACGTTGCAACTGCGGTTGTGGCGAGGGTGTTTACAAGTTTCATTATCTTTTCCCTTAAAAATTTGGTGGATTTTCAGTTCTAACTAAGTGTCTCCTTAACAGGAAATATATTGGTTAATTTTTTCTGCAATAGTTTGAGCGCGAATGTAAGGATTTGGATATATACTGTGCTTTCAGAGCATCACTTGCGATCCAATCTCTGCTAGCCCTTCCCGCAGGCTTGGGGTAAACGGATTCTAGCATCTACAAAGGGTATCCAATGTCTCGCATTCTTATCACTTCGGCGCTGCCGTATATTAATGGTATCAAACACCTCGGAAATCTGGTGGGTAGCCAGTTACCCTCGGACGCTTATGCGCGGTTTATGCGGGCGCGGGGGCATGAGGTTATGTTTATCTGTGCGACGGACGAGCACGGCACGCCAGCGGAGTTGGCGGCGGCGAAGGCTGGTGTTCCGGTGGCGGAATTTTGCGAAGGTATGTGGCAGGTTCAAAAGGACATTGCCGACGGGTTCCGGCTGTCTTTTGATTACTTCGGGCGGTCCAGCTCAACGCGCAACCGTGATTTGACGCAGCATTTGGCGGGCAAGCTGGCGGAAAACGGTTTGATCGAGGAGGTGTCGGAAAAGCAGGTGTATTCGAATGCCGACGGGCGGTATTTGCCGGATCGCTATATCGAGGGGACGTGTCCGAATTGCGGATTTGAAAACGCGCGCGGCGATCAGTGCGAAAATTGCACCAAGCAGCTGGACCCGACAGATTTGATTAACCCGAGGTCGGCGATTTCGGGATCTACGGATTTGGAAGTTCGCGAGACCAAGCATTTGTATTTGCGCCAAAGCGCGATGCGCGATGATCTGGACAAGTGGATTGATAGCCAGGAGGGGTGGCCTATCCTGACGACCTCGATCGCGAAGAAATGGTTGCATGATGGCGACGGGTTGCGCGACCGCGGAATCACGCGGGACTTGGACTGGGGCGTTCCGGTGCAATATGAAGGCGCGCCGTGGTCGGGCATGGAAGGCAAGGTCTTCTATGTCTGGTTTGATGCGCCGATTGAATATATCGCTGCGACCGCCGAATGGGCGGATGCGAATGGGTTGGATGATGCGGCTTGGGAAAGCTGGTGGCGCACGGACAAGGGCGCCGATGATGTGCATTACGTGCAGTTCATGGGCAAGGACAATGTGCCGTTCCATACGTTGTCTTTCCCCGCGACGCTGATGGGGTCGGGCGAGGATTGGAAGCTGGTGGATTTCATCAAGTCTTATAACTGGCTGACCTATGAGGGCGGGAAGTTTTCCACGTCGCAAGGGCGCGGGATTTTCATGAATCAGGCGCTAGAAATTATGCCGTCGGATTACTGGCGTTGGTGGTTGTTAAGCAATGCGCCCGAGAGTTCTGACAGCGATTTCACGTGGGAGAGTTTTCAAGGCGGCGTGAACAAGGATTTGGCAGATGTGCTGGGGAATTTCGTGTCGCGCGTGACGAAGTTTTGTCGTTCGAAATTTGGCGAGATGGTGCCAGAGGGTGGCGAATATGGCGCGGCCGAGGCGGCTGTGACAGCCGAAATTGCCAAGCGTCTGAAGGCGTATGAAACGCATATGGAGGCCATCGAGATTCGCAAGGCGACGGTTGAACTGCGGGCAATCTGGGTTGCGGGCAATGAATACTTGCAGGCAGCCGCGCCGTGGAGCGTTTACAAGACTGACCCCGATGCTGCGGCGGCGATGGTGCGGTTTGCGCTGAACCTGATTCGGCTTTATGCGGTGCTTTCGTCACCGTTTATTCCGGATGCGGCGGGTAAGATACTGGCGGCGATGAATGTAACAGAAGCTGGCTGGCCGGACGATCTGGAGGCGGCGTTGAGCGCCTTACCAGCGGGCCATACGTTTGAGGTGCCGGAGGTTCTGTTCGCCAAGATCGCAGATGAACGTCGAGAAGAACTGGAAGCCCAATTCGCTGGGAAAGACTGAAGTCTTCAGCTGCTTACCACACGCAATATCGATTCCAAAAAAACGAGCTACCGACTGAGGGGTCATTCGGTAGCTCTATGTCATTATGATACAGGTATTACTAATTACACACTCGGTAGCTGCTAGGCTATGGACACATTGTAGTGTTTTGATTGCGGAAAGTTTGATCTAGATCAAATTTATTTAAGAAGGTAAGCATTTGAGGCAATACTGGCTAAAATATTACCATGTAAATTACTTGTGGATATATTTTGCCTGGAAAAGAAAGAGAATCTTTGCGGTTAAGGTGGGTTTGGTGTTTCTGATAGAATCAGTTTTTTGGAAGTTATGTTCTAGAAAATTAATGCCAAACTGCTGTGAAAAATCTGAACCTTCGCTTTACAATTCATTCTGAATAGCTATTTTCCCCGAACGATCTGTTGCGGGCGTGGTGGAATAGGTAGACACGCCAGACTTAAAATCTGTTGGCCGTATGGCCGTGGGGGTTCAAGTCCCCCCGCCCGCACCACGACTATCCCTATAATGCCTTCAACATACTGAAATTGCTTAGTTAATGTTTTGCTGCATTAGACGCACAGGTCATTTCACAGGATGTTGCAGCCCCTTTTACGCAAAAAGGACGGGTATTCTTCGAATCAAGGGAAATTTGAAATACACCGTTTCATGACCTAACATCCTCGAAGAAATTCAGCCTGTAAACGCGCAGTCTAAGAATTTGTGGTTACAAAGGAAGACAATTAAGAAACCGTTCCCCACAAATCATACTCGCTGGCTTCATCCACCTCAACCGTCACGATATCGCCCACTGACAACCCCTCGAAACCCTCGTCTATGAACAGGTTTCCGTCGATCTCGGGGGCGTCGGCTTTGGTGCGGCAGGTGGCGCCCTCGGCGTCTATGTCGTCGATTATTACGTCCAGTGTTTGACCGACTTTCGCGGCCAGCTTGGCCTCGGATATGGTTTGGGATTTCTCCATAAAGCGGTTCCAGCGGTCTTGTTTTACCTCGTCCGGGACGTGATCGGGGGCGTCATTGGAACGCGCGCCAGCGACGTTTTCGTATTGGAAGCAGCCGACGCGGTCTAGCTGTGCCTCGTCGAGCCAGTCCAGCAGATGTTGGAATTCGGCCTCGGTTTCGCCGGGATAGCCGACGATGAAGGTGGATCGCAGCGTGATGTCGGGGCAAATGTCGCGCCATTTGGCGATTTCGTCCAGCGTCTTGGCACTGGCGGCGGGGCGCGCCATGCGTTTGAGGACGTCGGGGTGCGAGTGTTGGAACGGGATGTCGAGGTAGGGCAGGATCAGGCCATCTGCCATCAGCGGGATCAGGTCGCGCACGAACGGGTAGGGATAGACATAGTGAAGGCGGACCCATGCGCCGAGCTGGCCGAGGTCACGCGCGAGGTCAATGATGTGGCTGCGGTGGCCTTTTTCGGTCTCGTGTTTGCGGTCAAGCCCGTAAGCCGAGGTGTCTTGGGAAATGACCAGCAGCTCTTTGACGCCTGCGTCCACCAGTTTTCCGGCTTCGCGCAGGATGGCGTGGGCGGGGCGGCTGGCGAGGCGGCCGCGCATGTCCGGGATGATGCAGAACTTGCATTTGTGGTTACAGCCCTCGGATATTTTCAGGTAACTGTAGTGGCGCGGCGTCAGGGACACACCCGTGGCTGGCAGCAGATCGATAAACGGGTCCGGGCTTGGCGGGACGATGGCGTGGACCGCGTCGAGGACTTGTTCATATTGATGCGGGCCGGTGACGGCCATGACGGAGGGATGCGTGCCACGGATGTAGTCTTCCTCGGCGCCAAGGCAGCCGGTTACGATGACTTTGCCGTTTTCGTGCAGGGCTTCGCCGATGGCTTCAAGGCTTTCGGCCTTGGCGCTGTCCAGAAACCCGCAGGTGTTGACGATTACGGCGTTCGCGTCTTTGTAATCGGGCGAAATCGCGTACCCTTCGGCGCGCAGGCGCGTGAGGATGCGTTCGCTGTCGACCAAGGCTTTGGGGCAGCCAAGGCTAACCATACCGATTTTCGGCTGGCCTTCACGGGCGTTTGCGTCAATCCGCGCTTTGGGCGCGAGGTCGGGGCGGAGGTTTGGCGGGTTCTGGCTCATGTGCGCCGTATAGGATATTCGGGCCGTTAAGGGAAACAGAGAATGTTAGTGGTGATTTCAAGCTGCCTTGGCGAAATAGCTAACCCGGTTACGACCCGTGGATTTGGATTCGTAGAGGGCGGTATCTGCTTGCTGGATAAGCGCGCTGGGGATTTTGTCTTCGGGTCCACCAAAGGCGACACCGATACTGACTGTAACGGGGATGGTTTCGCCATCTCCGATCTCGAACTCCGTTCGGTCGATGGCGTTTCGCAAGCGTTCGGCGGCGAATTCTACTTCGGATGGGCCGGTGTCCGGCATGACGACCAAGAATTCCTCGCCACCCAAGCGGGCGACCAGATCTATACCGCGCAGGTTTTCTTGCAGGCGACGGGCGAATTCTTTCAGGACGAGGTCACCAGCTTCGTGTCCATGCGTGTCGTTGACAGATTTGAAGCGATCCAAATCCATCATAATCACGGCGTAAGGCAGATCGGATTCGCCGGAGCGTTCAATAATTCGCTGCATATGTTGTGTTGCATAGCGACGGTTATATAGCCCCGTCAGCGGGTCGATGACCGCCATTTTCAACCCATCGCGCACGTTTGAGCGTAACTTGTCCGAATACTTCTTACGCCGCATTTGAGAACGTAGCCGCGCCACCATTTCATTGGGGTCAAACGGGGTGTGGATATAGTCGCTTGCGCCAAGTTCCAGCCCCTTGCTTGCTGTTTCCATTTCGTCACCCTCCACGACCAGAATTATGGCGGATTGGCGGGTGTCAAGATTTGCCCGCAGATTGGAGACCAGCCGCAAGCCATCCCCACCATCGGCAAGGTTTTGGCAGACGATAAACACATCGGGTGTGTCTTGGTTGGCTATGCGGATGGCTTCTTCTTCGCTGTTGACGATGATTGTGTTGACGGGCAAGCGTGATTGGATGCGCTCTTCCCAGATTTTGGCCCAGGCAGGGGTCTTTGCCGCTATCAAGACGCTTCCGTGTTCATCTGTATTAAAGCGGTGGCCTTCAAGAAGGTCGTTGAGTCCCAGTTCCTGTGTGGTGGCTTCACGCAGCTTCAGCTCGTCGAACATCATTTTCACGCGCATCAGATTTCGGACACGGGCAAATAGGGTGACGTCATTGATCGGCTTGCTTAGGAAATCATCGGCCCCTGCGTCCAACCCACGAATTTTCTCTTCGGTGCTGTTGTGGGCGGTGACCATGATGACCGGGATATGAGCCGTTTGGGAACGGGATTTCAGGATCCGGCACACCTCGTACCCGTCCATTTCCGGCATCATGACGTCAAGCAAAATCATATCGGGCAGTTCAGCCATAGTGATCGCCAGCGCCTGTTCACCGCTTTCGGCGAGCAGTACGTCGAAGTATGCCGAAGAAAGTTTAGCCTTTAATATCAATCTGTTCGTTGCCACGTCATCGACAACTAAAATTCGCCCTGACATTCACCCTCCGAAAAAAAATTACTATTTATATGGAGCCAAGAGAACACCAGAATCGTTAACCAAAAGTTAACGCGCCCGCTAAGGTGTAAACAATTGTACACAAATTGCTGATGTCAGGGCTTGGCGACCGGCGTAAGCGATGTATGATGTTGATCCGGATTGGTGGTCCTTGATGAAACGTGTCATGTTAACCCTTTCACTGTCGATTGTGGCGACGGTTGGGAAGAGGTTGAAGGCCCGGTTGGGGGGCGCAGCGTCCGGCATGTCTTATCCAGAAAGGTCTTGGAATGAATCGAGAGAATGCAGAACGGGTCGGTATTCAGGTACTAGGCTGGTTGGCCGGGCATGATGATATGCTGACGCAGTTTCTGGGTATGACCGGAATCGCGGCGGATGATTTGCGCAGTCGGGCGAGCGAACCGGAGTTTCTGGGTTTTGTGCTGGATTTCCTGCTAAGCGATGACGCGATGGTCTTGGCGTTTTGCGAAGATGCGCACATGACAACGGATACCCCGATGCTGGCGCGGGGCGCTTTGCCCGGTGGTGATGTGCCAAACTGGACTTAAGCGATGCCCCGCCGGACGTGTCGTTGGGCGGGGCATCGCAATTTGGTAACCGGATTAGTTGGAAGGGGCCGTTTCCGTAGCGCCTTCAATAGCACCTTCGATTGCGTCAGTAACAGCTTGTGCAGCGGCGTCTGCTGCGGCTTGTGCGGCAGCTTCGGCTTGTGCGGCCAGATCAGCGGCGGCCTGTGCAGCGGCTTCTTCAGCGGCTTGTAGTGCAGCGGCGGCAGCTTCTTCAGCAGCCTCGGCGGCAGCTTGCGCGGCAGCTTCGGCCTCGGCAAGAGCTTTGGCTGCGGCTTGCGCGGCAGCAGCCTCGGCTGCTTCTGCTTCGGCTTGCGCGGCGGCTTCGGCAGCAGCGGCTTCGGCTTCAGCAGCGGCCATCGCCGTAGCTTCGGCCTCGGCCTCGGCAGCTTTGTTTTGGGAATACATGTAATATCCACCACCGGCAGCGGCGAGGATAACGATAATTGCAATAATTTTTTTCATGGCGCGTAGCCTCCGTAAAAAGTTTTGTGGGGGGCGTTAGCCGATCCCCACTACTACGAGTCCAATAGCCCTATAATCGTGGTTTGGCCATAGTTTTATGGTTGGAATGATGCCATCGGCAAATTCACGCGCGCCTGCTGTCTAGCTGATAATCAGCAAATTCAACGCAGCTCGCAACTTTTCAGGCAAAGGAACAGGGCGGCGGGTTTTTGCGTTTACATAGACATGGGTGAAACCTGCCTCGGCAGCGGCTTTTTCGCCACCCGGGTCAAACAGGCCAACCTCGAAAGTGACGGAGGTGTTGCCGATTTTCGAAACCTTCAACCCAGCTTCCAGTGGTTCAGGGAACCCCAGCGGCCCGTGAAAGGTGCAGGATGTCTCGACCACCAGCCCGACGACTTCGCCGTTCGGGATATCCAGTTCGGCGTTTTCGATCAGCCACATGTTCACGGCTGTGTCTACATATTCGTAAAAGACCACGTTGTTCATATGGCCGTACATGTCATTGTCGCGCCAACGGGTGGTCATTTGTTTGAACTGTGCATAGTCTGCACGACTGGATCTTTCGCGTGGCATGCGGCCTCCTATATATTAGGGTAGGGTAGCAGTATTAAAGGGGTGAGCAAGTGGCAAAGACAATCAAAGGCCTGTTGTTTGACAAAGACGGGACGCTGTTTGATTTCCATGCGACGTGGGGTGCATGGTGTTCCGGTTTCATCGTTGATATGGCCAGAGGCGACGCGCAGGTGATCGCGGATTTGGCAGAAATTCTGGATTTTGATCTGGAGATGAAGAGATTCAGGGAATCCAGCCCGTTTATTGCCGGAACGATAGATACATTCCTTGAACCGCTGCATACTGTTTTACCGCACTGGAACCGCGAGGATTTGTTTCACCAGATCCTTGACACCTCGGCTATCACGCCGCAAGCGCCCGTGACCGAACTTAGCCCGCTATTGCGGCGTTTTCGCACGAACGGTCTTGGTATCGGGCTGGCGACGAATGATAACGAAGCCCCTGCGCGGGCACATCTGAGCAGTGTCAGCGTGTTAGAGTATTTCGATTTCGTAAGTGGTTGTGACAGCGGGTTTGGGGCAAAGCCCGAACCGGGGATGTTGCTGGGTTTTGCAGCGGCGATGGGCTTGCAGCCGTCCGAGATCGCCATGGTGGGCGATAGTACCCATGACCTGAAGGCAGGGCGTGCAGCGGGGATGGTTAATATAGGCGTTTTGACGGGTCCGGCGGTGGCAGATGATCTGGCACCTTACGCCGATGTGGTCTTGCGCGATATCGGTGAAATACCGGAATGGCTTGGGCTGGAATAACGGGCTATAAGGGCTGTATGACACACGAACCTGACAAAGTATTAAGGCGCGGCTGGACGACTGGCGCTTGCGCGGCGGCGGCGGCGAAGGCTGCGTGCGCGGCTTTGTTGGGGCGCGGGTTTATTGATCCGGTGTCGATCATATTACCCAAAGGCGAGGCACCATCATTTGCGCTAGAGGCCAGCTCGCAAGGGGGTGACTGGGCCGAGGCGGGAATTATCAAAGACGCAGGCGATGACCCTGACGTAACCCACGGTGCATTGATATTGGCAAAGGTATCGCGCGGCGAGGCAGGCCAAGGCCTGCGGTTTCATGCGGGTTCCGGTGTCGGGACCATTACCAAACCGGGGCTGCCGTTGCCAGTTGGTGAACCAGCGATCAATCCGGTGCCGCGCTTGATGATCGATCAGGCGATTGCGGATGTGCTGGAAGGCGCCGAACCGGATTTCGATGTGACGATATCCATTCGGGACGGGGAGGCGTTGGCGAAAAGCACATGGAACGGGCGGCTGGGAATTGTCGGTGGTTTATCTGTGCTGGGTACAACGGGGGTTGTGCGTCCGTTTTCGTGCTCGTCCTGGATTGCGTCAATTCACCGTGGGATCGACGTGGCGGTGGCGACAGGGCGCCAGCATGTGATTGCGGCAACTGGTGCCACATCCGAGCGTACGGCGCGTGAGATTTACGGGTTGAGCGAGGAAGATTGCCTCGACATGGGCGATTTTGCGGGCGGGGTGCTGAAATATCTGCGCAAACACCCGATCCCGAGGCTGACGATATCGGGTGGTATTGGCAAGATGACCAAGCTTGCACAGGGCGCAAGCGATTTGCATTCGGGGCGCAGCCAAGTGGATTTCGAGGCGCTGGCAAAAATGGCGGATTGCAAAGAGGTGGCGGAAGCAAATACCGCGTTGGAGGCGTATACCATTTGCGGGGCACCTCTGGCTGACGAGATCGCCAAATACGCACAGCGTGCGGCCTTAACTATGTTGAAAGACGCGCCGGTCCTGGTTGAAACTATCGTGATAGACCGATCCGGTAATGTGATTGCGCGGGCGAATTTCAAATGATCCTGATTTTGGGTGGTACTGGTGACGCGCATCGGTTGGCGTTGGCGATGCAGGCGGCGGGCGTCGAATTTACGGTTTCCTTGGCCGGGGTTACACGGCGCGCACCTGTGCGAGATTATCCGACTAGAACCGGAGGGTTCGGGGGTGTGGACGGGTTGGTTGAGTATTTGGGCAAAGAAGAAATCGCAGGAGTGATTGATGCAACGCATCCGTTTGCGGTAACTATCAGCAAATCAGCGGTTGAGGCGGCGCAGGCAGCAAATGTGCCGCTGATCAGGTTTGTACGACCTCAATGGGGCGCGAGCGGTTTTCAATGTGTTCCCGATCTTGATGCAGCCGCCCGCGCCCTGCCTAGCGGGGCGCGGGCCTTCTTGACGGTTGGGGGGCAAAGCCTTGGGCCTTTTGTGCACCGCACGGATGTGTGGTTCCTGTTTCGCGGGATCGATCCGGTGGACAACCCCTTTGCAAATGGCGAGGCCCTGGTACAGCGCCCGCCGTTTTCCATGCAGGGCGAAATCGCATTGATGACAAGCCACGCCATAACCCATCTGGTCACGAAAAACGCAGGTGGCGTACAAACGCGGGCCAAGGTTGACGCTGCGACAGAATCGGGCATTCCCGTTATTATGGTTGAACGGCCGGTTTTGCCGGTGATAGATAGCACCTCGACGGTTTTGAACGTTTTGCGTTGGGTAAAGCGGATATAAAACCACAGGGGATAAATATGACGACAATTATCGTGTGCGACACCTGTGATTATTCCATGTTGGAAAAGACGCATGAGGGAAAAACCGGCGGCGAGATTTTGGCCGAACATGTAGAGCGTTTGGCCGCCGATACTAGTGTGAACGTGAAACGCCAGTCCTGCCTGATGGGGTGCGAGCGCCATTGCAACGTTGCTATTCAGGCCGAGGGTAAGCTGACGTATGTTTTGGGCAAATTTGACCCGAATTCTAAATCAGCCGAGGCCGTTGTTGAGTACGCCGAGCGCCACGCCGAAAGTGAAACGGGGCAGGTTCCGTTCAAGCAGTGGCCGCAAGGTGTGAAGGGGCATTTTGTGGCCCGTATTCCGTCGTTAACTTAGAGGGTTAGACATGGCAGGCAAGATTCCGGCAACGGTTATTACAGGGTTCCTCGGCGCGGGGAAAACGACCTTGGTGCAGCATATGCTGGCCAACGCAAACGGCAAGCGGATCGCGTTAATCATCAATGAATTCGGCGATCTGGGCATTGACGGTGACTTGTTGAAAGGCTGCGGGATCGAGGGTTGCACTGATGACGATGTGGTTGAGCTGTCGAATGGTTGTATCTGTTGCACCGTGGCCGAGGATTTCGTGCCCGCGATTGAAAAGCTGTTGGGGCGGGACAATCCGCCGGACCATATCGTGATTGAAACCTCGGGGTTGGCGTTGCCGCAGCCGTTGGTGCGGGCGTTTAATTGGCCGGAAATCCGCAGCCGTGTGACGGTGGATGGCGTGGTAACGGTTGTCGATAGCGAGGCGGTTAGTGCAGGGCGTTTCGCCCATAACGAAGCCGCGATTGACGCGCAGCGAGCTACGGACGAGATGCTGGACCATGAAACGCCG
>DFBD01000267.1:15272-15443 GCA_002367255.1 Rhodobacterales bacterium UBA3089
CGAGGCGGACGATCTGGAAACCAGCCTGAAGGCTGGCGTGCGCTCTGGTGTGCAGTTTATTCGCGCGGAAATGGGCGCGGTTAGCCCCCGGACCTTGCTGGGGATGGGGATCGGCGCGGAGGATGATCTTTCCGCGCGGCACGAGGTGCATCATCACCACCATGACCATGA
>DFBD01000038.1 GCA_002367255.1 Rhodobacterales bacterium UBA3089
TTGATGTCCACGGCGCTCGTCCTATTCATGACTTTACCGGGTTTGGCGCTGTTTTATGGCGGCTTGGTGCGGTCGCGAAATGTCCTGTCAGTTTTCATGCAAACCATCGCAATCGCATGTTTGATGTCGCTGTTATGGCTGGGCGCCGGGTATTCCATCGCCTTTGGCCCCGGCGAAAGCGGCATTTGGGGCGGCCTTTCCAAAGCGTTCCTTATTGGCGTTGACGCAGACAGCCTGTTTGGCACTATCCCCGAAGTATTGTTCTTCGCCTTCCAGATGACCTTCGCAATCATCACCCCTGCCCTAATCGTCGGTGCTTACGTCGAGCGCATTAACTTTGCATTCATGCTTACCTTCTCCGGTCTGTGGATGTTGTTAGTATATGCACCCGTAGCACATTGGATTTGGGGCGGAGGTTTCCTTTCTGACGGCGGTATTTTTGGCGAGATCGGCACCAAAGACTTCGCAGGCGGCATTGTCGTTCATGAAACCGCAGGATTGGCAGCGTTGGTTGTTGCGTATTTCCTGGGCCACCGCAAAGACAAATCCAAACCGCCACATAACCCCGGTTTTGTTATGCTTGGCGCATCCATGCTGTGGGTTGGCTGGTTCGGGTTTAACGCAGGTTCACAACTGGCAGCAGATGGTGGCGCGGCAATGGCTATGGTGGTTACGCATATCTCCGCTGCAACGGCATCCCTTAGCTGGATCGCTTGGGAACGATTCAAGTACGGTAAAACCTCGATGGTTGGACTGGTTACAGGTACGATCGCAGGTCTGGCGTCAATCACGCCCGCGTCTGGCTTTGTTGGCCCAATCGAGGCCGTTATCATCGGCGCAATCGCAGGCATACTGACGCAAGAAGCCTGCCGTTTTGTCAAAGGGTTCCTTAAGATAGACGACACCCTTGATGTTTTCGCGGTTCATGGCGTTGGCGGAATTTTCGGCACAATCATGATCGCCGTTTTCGGCGCTGGCACATGGGGCGCACAGATAGGCGCCTTGGCTATTGTGGGCATATTCACCGTTGTGATGTCGGTTATTCTGGTCAAAATCACCGGATTGATCTTCCCGATCCGCGTTAACGAGGAAGACGAATTCACCGGCCTAGACCTCGCATCCCATGGCGAACGGGCTTACGATTTAACGTCGTAAGCCCAGTTATTATCAATCATTAAGCGCNNACCCATCCGAATGTGCAGCTCCAGATAAGCGAAAAAATGGATGAGGACATCAATAAGGGCTGTAATAGTATTGAAGGGATACTGAGAACAGCCGAGATTAGCGCAATAACAACGATTGCTCCTGTCGACCCTTTGGTGCTTTTCCATGCTTCCTTCAGCGAAAGTTTTTTCCCCAATGCGGCGGCGGGCAATATGGTGCTCAGGCGAAAGCCTACTATCAGCATGGGAAACAGTATTAGAACAGAGCCCACTGACACCAATCCAACTATGACAGAGCGATCCTCAATTATAGCACCTATAATTGCGAGCACCAATCCAAGAATAATCAGCATGAACATGCAAACCACAAAAATGAGGACCCCACGTAAGAAATAGCCCAACATCCTTGCTATATGTAGTTCGGGTATCCAGCCATCTGAAATTTCTCCCGTTAATATGTATCGGTGCCATGCAACCGCGATCCACAAGCCCACAATTGTTGATACGAGCATCATGAGCGAATAGAGCCCCCAATTCCCACCTTCTATCGCGCTCGATCCATCATATAACGACCCCCGGACGGAATTAAGCCACAATTGGCTGACTATGGTAGATACAAGAAATAGTGCCGCCGACACTCGAATGGCAGCGCGCATATTCGCAAAAACTTGCGTGAACGAATGCTTAATTATCTTCCAACCTTGCATGTATAATCTCCTGAATACTTCAATCTATAGGTTTACGGTCTACTGCGAATAACAACTACAAGTGATGCGTAACCCATTGTCTTAGCAGTAACAACTGTCTTTACGAGACACTGCAGCTAAAGCGCCCGTGAACTTCGCCTCGCTTTCCGCCTCCAGTTCATTGGCGATGATGTCGCACGAATCCCTATCAATGTTCGCCAAAACCCCGTAATGGGCGAATAATCGCTGGCAGAAAAATCAAGGCTGCCGACGTGGTCTTAACACGGTATACTACCTCAAACAGGAGGCTATCATGCTTAGAATACTACCATCAGCCCTCGCCCTGTCTGTTGCCTTTATGGGCATCAGCTTCACTGCGGTACACAGTCAACCCAAATCCTGCCCGCCGGGACTGGCCGCCAAAGATAACGGCTGCCTGCCGCCCGGCATCGCCAAGCGCTACACCGTCGGCGAAGTTCTACCCGAAGGCGTGCCATACGAACTGATCACAGACCTGTCGCACTACGGCTTGAATGCACCGGACGGCGAATGGCTGTATTATCTGGTGGACGGGGACGTTTTGAAAATTGCTGACGATGTGTTTACGGTACTTGAAGCATTCGAGATATTGGTTGGCGAAGGCTAGTTCGAAAACATCACATCAGGCATATTTCGAAAGATCGCTAAGCGCATCCTCGGCGCGTTCGACACAGGCGCGGCCTTCGGCAATCGCCTCTTTCGCCCGATTAAACTCTAAAATCATGAAGTCGTTGAGGTTCACATCCAGCAATACATGTGGCGGGTCACCAATCAAACGACTGCGGCGAATCTGGGTTATCATCACATCAATAGATGTCGCCACCACATCGAAATAGTTCGGGGCTTTGACACCTTGAACCTTACCAACACCGGCCACGGCATCATACGCCGTGCGAACACTAAGCGGCATCGAGGCCTTGATCGACTGCCACGTTTCATTCGGTTTTTCTTCTTCTTGCGACCACATCACACTGTATTTCTTGGCTTCAGGGTTGACCGCAATCACAATATCCGCCCCCATCGCACGACACACGGATACCGGCAACGGGTTCGTAAGCCCACCGTCAATCACCCAGCGGTTATTTCGCAGTACAGGGCTGACAATACCGGGCAAAGAGATCGAGGCGCGCATGGCCTCAATAACAGATCCATCCCTGATCCAGACCTCACGGCCCGACCGCATATCTGTAGCAACAGTTGCGAAGGGAACCTCTAGATCCTCAATTTGTTCGGGCATACCAAGGCTTTCAAAAAACCGAACAACATTTTTCGCTTCGATCAGGCCGCCACTAAGCACGTTAACATCTATCAGGCCCGCCATCTTGCGATTTGTGATCGACAGCGCCCATTCTTCAAGCGCATCAAGCCGCCCGCCAACGTAAGCCGCCCCCACCAGTGCGCCCATCGAACAGCCAGCGACATAATCCGGCACAATTCCCATATCGTCCAACGCCCGAAGCACCCCGATATGCGCCCAACCACGCGCGCCGCCACTGCCGAGGGCTAATCCGATTTTAGGTTTGCTCATATTCCATTACCACTTCTGTCAAAAACTACCGCACATCTTTGCGGGATTTAAGATGGTACCACGTAACATATCCGGACGCACTATGCATAGCATCAAGCACCCATAATCGCAGCTCCTTACCATAGTAATCCCCCTCATAGGTCAAACCGCTTACAGCATGTCCTTCAAATACACCCCCGTGTAACTGGCTTTGACATCTGCAATCTCTTCAGGCGTTCCAGTCGCGATAACTTCACCACCACCATCGCCCCCCTCGGGGCCGATGTCGATAACATGATCGGCGGTTTTTACAACGTCGAGGTTATGTTCAATGACAATAACCGTATTGCCCTGCTCGACCAGTTCATGCAGCACTTCCAGCAACTTTTTCACATCCTCGAAATGCAGGCCTGTGGTGGGTTCATCCAGAATATACAGCGTGCGTCCCGTAGAACGCTTCGCCAGTTCCTTAGATAACTTCACCCGCTGCGCCTCGCCCCCTGAAAGGGTTGTCGCGGATTGCCCGACCTTGATATAGCCAAGGCCAACGCGCATCAGGGTCGTCATCTTGTCGCGCACGGATGGCACGGCCTTGAACAACTCGGCAGCCTCCTCCACGTTCATATCAAGAAC
>DFBD01000176.1:0-462 GCA_002367255.1 Rhodobacterales bacterium UBA3089
CTCGGCCAGTGGCTTTTTGATGTGTTCTTGAATGACACGCGCCAATGGGCGGGCGCCCATACGGTCATCGTAACCTTTATCGGCCAGCCATGCGGATGCTTCGGGCGACAGTTCGAACGTGACGTTCCTGTCCATTAGCTGCGCTTCGAGTTGCAGGATGAACTTGTCCACCACCATCATGATGACCTTCTTGGGCAGCGCGCCAAAGCTGATGACCGCATCCAGACGGTTGCGGAATTCAGGGGTGAACGTGCGCTCGATTGCGGCGGTATCCTCGCCCTCGCGGCGAGATTTGCCAAACCCGATCGCTTCCTTGGCTTGCTCGGCGGCGCCCGCGTTGGTGGTCATGATAAGCACGACGTTGCGGAAATCGATCTGTTTGCCGTTGTGATCGGTCAGTTTGCCGTGGTCCATGACCTGCAACAGAATGTTGAACACGTCCGGGTGGGCTTTTTCGATCTC
>DFBD01000176.1:543-5892 GCA_002367255.1 Rhodobacterales bacterium UBA3089
GCGGGAGACGGCGTGTTTTTCCATGTACTCGGACATGTCGAACCGCAGGAGTTCCACACCCAGAGTGTCGGCCAATTGCTTGGCGACCTCGGTTTTACCCACACCGGTTGGGCCAGCGAACAGGTAGCTGCCGATGGGCTTTTCCGGTTCGCGCAGGCCAGCACGGGACAGTTTGATGGCAGAGGACAACGCCTCGATCGCTGTGTCTTGACCGAACACGACGCGTTTGAGGTTCTTGTCCAAGTCTTTCAGAACCGTTGCGTCGTCTTTGGATACGTTCTTTGGCGGGATGCGGGCGATTTTCGCGACGACATCCTCGATTTCTTTTGTGCCGATAGTTTTGCGGCGTTTGCTTTCAGGGACCAGCATTTGCGCGGCACCTGCCTCGTCGATCACGTCGATGGCTTTGTCGGGCAGTTTGCGGTCGTTGATGTAACGTGCTGCCAGATCAACGGCGGATTTGATCGCGTCGTTGGTGTAGCGAATTTTGTGGTGTTCCTCGAAATAGGGTTTCAGACCCATGAGAATTTTGATGGAGTCCGGAATGCTCGGCTCGTTCACGTCGATCTTTTGGAAACGGCGCGACAGGGCGCGGTCTTTTTCGAAGTGTTGACGGAATTCCTTATACGTTGTGGAACCCATGCAGCGCAGCTTGCCGCTTTGCAGTGCGGGTTTCAGGATGTTGGAGGCATCCATCGCGCCGCCGGATGTAGCACCAGCGCCGATAACGGTGTGAATTTCGTCGATGAACATGATGGCGTCATCGTGATTTTCCAGTTCTTTCATTACGGCTTTCAAACGTTCCTCGAAATCACCACGATAACGGGTTCCCGCAAGCAATGCGCCGAGGTCCAGAGAATAGATCGTAGCGTTCGCCAGAACTTCGGGGACGTTTTCGTCAATAATCATGCGCGCCAAACCTTCGGCGATGGCGGTTTTACCAACGCCCGGGTCGCCAACCAACAACGGATTGTTCTTGCGGCGGCGGCACAGGATTTGAATGCAACGGTCGACTTCGTGTTGGCGCCCGATTAGTGGATCAACATCGCCGTCACGGGCTTTTTGGTTCAGGTCATCGCAATATTTTTCAAGCGCGGTTTCTTCGGGCTTACCGTCTACTTCAGCGTTAGACTCGCGGATATCGTCCGCACCTTGAACGACACGTTCTTCGCCAAGACGTGCATCTTTGGCGACGCCATGGCTGATGAAATTGACCGCGTCGTAGCGGGTCATGTCCTGTTCTTGCAAGAAGTAGGCGGCGTGGCTTTCCCGTTCGGCGAACATGGCGACGAGGACGTTACCGCCTGTCACTTCGTTATGGCCTGACGATTGCACATGGATCGCGGCGCGCTGGATTACGCGCTGAAAACCGGTTGTCGGTGTCGCTTCGGAGCCATCAATATCCGAAATCAGGGAATCCAGCTCGGTGTCGATGTATTCGGACAAGGTGTTGCGCAACGCATCGAGGTTGACCCCACACGCCTTCATCACCCGCGCAGCATCGGGTTCGTCGACCAAAGTGAACAGCAGGTGTTCCAGTGTTGCCAGCTCGTGGTGGCGTTCATTTGCAAGCGCGATTGCTTGGTGAATGGCTGCTTCGAGCGTGTTCGAGAATGACGGCATGTTACGTATCCTTCAAAATTCATCCCACGGGGAATACCGTAGTGTGAGGGTTCGATACCTCTTAGATGTAAACTTCGGGTTTATTTGCCCATGTTCAAGGGGAAATTCGCTGCATTATTGAAAAGGCGACTAAAAAAGTCGTGATGTCGGGGGAATTTCCTAAAAATCATCCTTTTGTTTGCGGATGGCGGCGAAGACTTCCACGTCGGAAGCCGTTTCCATGCCTACCGCCGTTTTCATTTCGGGCAAGTGAGCGCGAAGGAACGGGTTGGTGGCGAGTTCCTCTTTCAATGTTGACGGAACTGTTGGAATACCAGCCGCTCGTTTGGCCGTGATGTCAGCGGAGCGGGCTTGGAGCGCAGTGTTTTCAGGCTCCACCGTCAGGGCGAATTTGGCGTTGCTTGCCGTGTATTCGTGGCCTGAATAAACGAGGGTATCGACCGGCAAGGCAGCGAGTTTGGAAAGGCTTGCCCACATCATTTCAGGCGTACCCTCGAACAGACGCCCACAGCCAAGGGCCATCAAGCTGTCGGCAGTGAACACGGCTTTAGCCGTGGGGAAATGGAAGGCGATGTGACCGATGGTGTGGCCGGAGACGTCTATTATATGTCCCTCGGTTTCACCCACTGTAAAGGTGTCACCCTCATTCAGCGCGAGGTCGAGCGGAGGGAGGCGGTTGGCGTCGGCTTTAGCACCGATCACTTGTGGGTGATATTCTTCGACAAGTTCGGGTAATCCGTCGACATGGTCATAGTGGTGATGGGTCAGCAAGACCATATCCAGTTTCCAGCCTCTGTCTTGCAGGGCTTTCTGGATAGGATAGGATTCGGGTACATCGACTAGGGCCACTTTGCCAGTGGCTTGATCGCGCAGCAAAAAGGCATAGTTATCAGTGCGGCAGGGGATAGTTACGATTTCTAATGTCATGTTGGGCTCCTTCGAGGTTTACGAAAGTCTGACCTATAGATTAGGGTGATGCAATGCATTTGGATGTCGTTGATCTTAGAGCCTTCTATTATAAAACGAAACTCGGGCGGTCTGCCCAGCGTTCGTTGCAGGAAGGCCTGCGCGAGTTGTGGCCAAATACCGAGGGGCAGATTGTTGCCGGATTCGGATTTGCCGCCCCGTTTTTGCGGCCGTTCCTGCACAACTCCGAGAAAGTCTTGTGCCTTATGCCGGGGCAACAGGGTGTTATGCACTGGCCACCCGGCGAGGCAAACCTTTCGACCTTGGTGGAGGAGTTCAACTGGCCTTTGCCCGCGGGGTATGTGGATCGGTTGGTTGTCGGGCATGGCATAGAGACGTGCGATCACCCCGGCGAGTTGCTGAACGAAATTTGGCGCGTATTGGCACCCGGGGGGCAGGTGGTGTTTATCGTCCCGAACCGTTCCGGCCTTTGGGCGCGCCGCGATGGTACGCCGTTCGGATACGGCCGACCTTACAGTCTTTCGCAACTGGAGGCGCAGTTGAGAAAGTATCGATTTCATCCTGAACGACATATTTCCGCGTTATATGCGCCGCCTAGTCATAAACCGTATTGGCTGAAATCAGCACGGTTCTGGGAAGGGGTAGGGAAACGCCTTGATTCGAGCATGGTTGCAGGTGCGATACTGGTTGAAGCAACAAAGCAGATATATGCAACGCCGAAGTCCGGCCTGCGCGAGGTAGTGAAGAAACCTTTGGATGTGTTGGAGGGCTTGGCAAAGCCTAAACCTAAACCCGCAGCCAACCGGACTGGAAACGAGGTATCGGACAGCGTCGACCTCTAGATTCGACGCCATTTCGGCATAAAGTCGGATTCTCTTATCTAAGAGACGAATTTTGTTGAGAATAATTGAGCGCAAAGCGTCGCAGTTATAAGGTGTTTACAATTTACCCATTGAAATAAAAAAGAAATTTTTTCGGGAACAAAACACTCGACCACTTGCCTCAAAGTAATACCTCTGGTATCACCGCGCGGATTTCAAAGGGTTTGTTATGCGAGCCCGAAACGCTAATGCAATCCGGCCAAGCAAGGTCGGGCAAACTGGATTGGAAGGATTTACGTGTCTGACACTAGTTCTTTAACCTCGGGAGTGGCTGGTCGTTACGCGACAGCACTGTTCGAAATTGCCACAGAGTCTTCTGTACTGTCTTCTATTGAGGCTGATCTGGACGCATTGGCAGCAGCACTTGATGAAAGCGCCGAGTTGCGTGATCTGATTTCCTCGCCTGTTTATTCACGTAAGCAGCAAGGGGATGTCATGGCGGAACTTTCCAAGCAGATGAAGGTCTCTCCGAAAGTTGCGAATACGCTGGCTTTGATGGCTTCGAACCGTCGCCTGTTTGTGTTGCCGCAAATGATTGCTGCGCTAAAGGCGCTTTCAGCTGATGCACGTGGTCAAATTACTGCCGACGTTACAGCAGCCAAGAAGCTGACAAAGGCACAACAAGAAAGCCTTGCTAAAGCTCTTTCCAAGAGCACAGGTAAGGATGTCACTATTAATATGGCCGTCGATGAGAAAATCATCGGTGGCCTTATTGTTAAAATGGGTTCGAAAATGATCGACACGTCGGTTGCTTCAAAGCTCGCTAATCTTCAAAACGCAATGAAAGAGGTCGGATAATGAGCATCCAAGCTGCGGAAATTTCTGCAATCCTCAAGGAACAGATCAAGAATTTCGGCCAAGACGCCGAAGTTTCTGAAGTCGGTCGCGTGCTATCCGTTGGTGACGGTATTGCGCGTGTGCATGGCCTCGACAATATTCAGGCTGGCGAAATGGTTGAATTCCCCGGTGGTATCCGCGGAATGGCGCTGAACCTCGAGATCGACAACGTTGGTGTTGTTATCTTCGGTTCAGACCGTGACATTAAAGAAGGCGACACAGTTAAACGTACGAAGTCCATTGTGGACGTTCCTACGGGTGATGCGCTTCTTGGTCGTGTAGTTGACGGTCTGGGTAACCCGATCGACGGCAAAGGCCCGATCAAAACCAAAACACGCGGTGTTGCAGACGTTAAAGCGCCTGGCATTATGCCCCGTAAATCGGTTCACGAGCCTATGGCGACTGGTATCAAATCCGTTGACGCCCTGATCCCTGTTGGCCGTGGCCAGCGTGAGTTGGTTATTGGTGACCGCCAAACAGGTAAAACAGCCGTGGCGCTTGATGCGATCCTGAACCAGAAAGCGTACAACGACGCTGCTGGCGATGACGAAAGCAAAAAGCTTTACTGTGTATATGTTGCGATCGGGCAGAAGCGCTCGACAGTTGCACAGCTTGTTAAAAAGCTGGAAGAAACTGGCGCGATTGATTATTCGATCATCGTTGCTGCGACGGCTTCCGAGCCTGCACCGATGCAATACCTTGCACCATACGCTGCGACAGCTATGGCCGAGTATTTCCGCGACAATGGCCGCCACGCTTTGATCATCTATGATGATCTGTCCAAGCAGGCTGTGTCTTATCGCCAGATGTCCTTGCTTCTTCGCCGCCCACCTGGACGCGAAGCTTACCCGGGCGACGTTTTCTACCTTCACTCAAGGCTTCTGGAGCGTTCCTGTAAGTTGAATGAAGATCACGGTTCCGGTTCTTTGACGGCGCTGCCAATCATTGAAACCCAGGGTGGCGACGTTTCGGCGTTTATTCCTACCAACGTGATTTCGATCACCGATGGTCAGATCTTCCTTGAAACCGATTTGTTCAACCAAGGTATCCGCCCTGCGGTTAACACTGGTCTGTCGGTTTC
>DFBD01000176.1:6067-14147 GCA_002367255.1 Rhodobacterales bacterium UBA3089
CAGCCGCAGTATTCGCCGCTAACTATGGCCGAGCAGGTTATCGTGATTTACGCAGGCACCAAGGGTTACCTTGACGGTGTTGAAGTAAAAGACGTGAACCGTTTTGAAGCTGGTCTTCTTGCACACTTGCGTGCGAAGAATGCTGATCTTCTTGCAGATATCACCAACAACGACCGTAAGGTTAAAGGTGATCTGGAAGATGCCGTTAAAGCAGCAATCGAAGCGTTTGCGAAAGATTTCGCGTAATTTTGGCCTAAGGTGAAGGAGTTAGCTTATGGCGAACCTCAAAGACCTAAAAACTAGGATCGACAGTGTTAAAAGCACTCGTAAGATCACCAAGGCCATGCAGATGGTTGCGGCGGCGAAACTCCGCCGTGCCCAGGAATCCGCCGAAGCCGCGCGTCCTTACGCGTTGCAGATGGGTGTGGTTCTTGGAAACTTGGCTAAAGGGGCTGCCAACAGCCCCACTGCGCCACGCCTTTTAGCTGGTTCGGGCAAAGACGATGTTCACCTGTTGATCGTCGCTACGTCCGAGCGTGGCCTTTGCGGTGGTTTTAACTCGTCAATTGTGAAATTGGCGCGTCTGAAAATTGACGAATTGGTTGCCGCCGGTAAAACTGTGAAACTGATCACAGTTGGTAAAAAAGGCCGCGAGCAGTTGAAGCGTGAATTCGGTGACCTCATGATCAAACATGTGGACATGACAGACGTGAAAAACGTCGGCTATGTGAACGCGCAGGAAATTGCGACAGATGTTCTGGCACGTTTTGACGCGTCCGAATTTGATGTGGCAACTGTGTTTTTTAGCCGTTTCCGTACCGTTATGGATCAAACGCCGACAGCATTGCAGCTTATCCCTGCCGTGTTCGAGGACGCTGGTGATGACGCGACCTCGCCGAACTACGACTACGAGCCTGACGAGGATGCTATCCTTGCCGACTTGTTGCCACGCTCGGTCACGACGCAGATTTTCACAGCCTTGCTTGAAAACGGCGCGTCAGAACAAGGTGCGCGTATGTCCGCAATGGATAACGCTACCCGTAACGCTGGCGACATGATCGACGCACTGACAATTCAGTTTAACCGCACACGTCAGGCAGCGATTACAAACGAACTTATTGAGATCATTTCGGGCGCGGAAGCGCTCTGATAACTGGAGAAACCAAAATGGCACAAGCTGTAGGTAAAATCACACAGGTAATCGGGGCGGTCGTCGACGTACAGTTCGAAGACGAGCTTCCGGCGATCCTTAACGCTCTGGAAACAGAGAATAACGGTAACCGTCTTGTACTCGAGGTTGCGCAGCATCTCGGCGAGAATACGGTTCGTACAATTGCGATGGACTCCACCGAGGGTCTGGTTCGTGGTGAAAAAGTTACAGACACTGGCGACACCATCATGGTGCCTGTTGGCGATGGTACGCTTGGCCGCATCATGAACGTGGTTGGCGAGCCTGTTGATGAACAGGGTCCTGTTGAAGTTGAAAAAACACGGTCCATTCACGGTACTGCGCCGGACTTCGCGGATCAGGCAACTGAATCCGAGATTCTGGTAACTGGCATCAAGGTTGTTGACCTTCTTGCGCCTTATTCAAAGGGCGGTAAAATCGGCCTCTTTGGTGGTGCGGGTGTTGGTAAAACCGTTTTGATCATGGAATTGATTAACAACATCGCGAAAGTGCACTCTGGCTACTCGGTATTTGCCGGTGTGGGCGAGCGTACACGCGAAGGTAACGACCTTTACTACGAAATGGTTGAATCCGGTGTTATCGTTCCCGAAGACCTGACCAAGTCCAAAGTGGCACTTGTTTACGGTCAGATGAACGAGCCTCCGGGGGCGCGTATGCGCGTTGCTTTGTCCGGTCTGACCGTGGCCGAGGAATTCCGCGATGCAACTGGTACAGACGTTCTGTTCTTCGTTGATAACATCTTCCGCTTCACACAGGCTGGTTCCGAGGTGTCCGCGCTTCTTGGCCGTATTCCTTCCGCTGTGGGTTACCAGCCAACGCTGGCCACAGACATGGGTGCGATGCAGGAACGTATTTCCTCGACCAAGGGTGGTGCTATTACTTCGGTTCAGGCGATTTATGTGCCTGCGGATGACCTTACCGACCCTGCGCCTGCGACATCGTTTGCGCACCTTGATGCGACGACCGTTCTTGACCGTGCGATTTCCGAGCTTGGTATCTATCCTGCGGTTGATCCACTTGGTTCGACATCACGTATTCTTGACCCGCTTGTGGTCGGTGAAGAGCATTATCAGGTTGCACGTGACGTTCAGGAAATCCTGCAACGCTATAAATCGCTTCAGGATATCATCGCGATTTTGGGCATGGACGAGCTTTCGGAAGAAGACAAACTGGCTGTTTCGCGTGCGCGTAAAATCCAGCGTTTCCTTTCGCAGCCGTTCGATGTGGCCGAAGTGTTTACTGGTTCGCCTGGTATTCAGGTTCCGCTGGAAGACACAATCGACTCGTTCAAACGCGTTGTTGCTGGTGAATTCGACCACCTTCCCGAGGGTGCCTTCTACATGGTTGGCGGTATCGAGGATGTGATCGCGAAAGCCGAGAAACTGGCAGCCGACGCTGCTTAATCGAAAGGTCCTATTATGGCCGATACGATGACATTTGATCTGGTTTCACCGGAGCGCAAGCTCGCTTCGGTCGAAGCAACCAGTGTCAACATTCCAGGTATGGAAGGCGATATGACTGCCATGCCAAACCACGCTGCGTTTTTGACCACACTTCGCCCCGGCGTTGTGAAAGTTAACAACGGTAACGATGTGACCGAATACGTTGTGACCGGTGGTTTTGCCGAGGTTTCAGCCGAAGGTACAACTATTCTAGCTGAGGAAGCATTACTGAAAAGTGAAGCGACCAAGGAAAAACTACAGGCCCTTCTGGAAAGGGCTGAGGCTGAACTTGAAAGAGCCGCAGCACATGAAAATGCCGAGGCCGCGCGCCGTGTCGCTGGTCATAAAGAACTTTTGCTGCGTCACAGCCTTTAAGTTTTTAGCTAAACTCACGAAAAGAGCCCCAGCACTGATGTTGAGGCTCTTTTTTTCTTTTTGAACCTTCTTTTTGAAGGTACACTGTTGCACACAATAATATTAGCGATTTAATTAAGTGTAGAAATGAAAAAGTTGAATAGTCATAGAATCGGGGTGGATTCCGGCCTTGCACACGGATTTTCCGATTTTGCTGACGATGGCGAAATGTGGTCTGGAAAAGGCAAGCGCGTGCGGCGCGTGAATGTTGAATTCAGCGAGCCGTTCTTGAACCCACCAGCCATGCACCTGGGGTTTGCGATGTGGGACATCTCGAACGCTGCAAACACACGTGTTGAGCTTGCGGCAGAAGATATCACCACGACCAGTTTCACGGCCGTATTTCAGACGTGGGGCGACACAAAAGTCGCCCGTTTACGTGCAAACTGGATGGCAATCGGTGAAGTAGAGAGCGAAGAAATCTGGGACGTTTAGTCGTCTGGATAGTACGCTTCGTAGATAGGCCCCAAGGTCTTGTCCTTGAACAACGATGAAACCGACGTGCCGTTTGCAATGTTCAGCATTGCCTGGGCGAAAATCGGGGCCGTTGGAACAAACCGGATTTTCTTTGACGCTTTAACTTCCGGTGTGGCCTGAATTGAATCAGTGACCACCAGCGACTTAAGCGAGGAGGAATCGATGCGCACAACAGCGGGACCGGAAAGAACGCCGTGGGTGATGTAGGCGTGTACTTCTTTTGCGCCTTTTTCCATTAGCAAGTCCGCAGCTTTGCAAAGCGTTCCGGCCGTATCGACGATGTCATCCACGATTATACAGATACGGTCGGTCACATCACCGATAACGGTCATTTCAGCAATTTCACCGGGTGCACCGCGACGTTTATCCACGATCGCAAGGCCCGCGTCGATGCGCTTGGCCAGCTCGCGCGCGCGGGCTACGCCGCCAACGTCTGGAGAAACTACAGTAACGTCCTGCAAGTTTTTGAAGTTATGTTTCACGTCCAAGGCAAATACGGGCGCGGCATAGAGGTTGTCCACGGGGATATCGAAAAACCCTTGAATCTGCGTTGCGTGCAAATCAAGGGTCAGGATGCGTTCGATGCCTGCTTCGGCGATTAGATTGGCGACAAGTTTCGCCGAAATCGGCGTGCGCGCTTTGGTGCGTCGATCCTGACGGGCATATCCGAAATAGGGAATAACCGCTGTGATACGCTTGGCTGATGAACGGCGAAGCGCGTCAGTAATAATCAACAGCTCCATCAGGTTGTCGTTAGTCGGGTTCGAAGTGGACTGGATAACGAACATATCCTCGCCGCGAATGTTTTCGTAAACCTCGACCCAGATTTCGCTGTCATTGAAGCGCTCAATGCGGGCATCGGCCAACTCTACAGGGCGACCCTGATGAATTGCCATGCGCTTCGCTATGGCCTCGGCCAAGGGTTTATTCGCGTTGCCGGAGATAAGTTTGGGGGGCTTCGAAGTGCTCATGTGATGGACCTTTTCATGGGCTGTAGGAATCACTGATCGGTGCTTGTGACGGTGTAACAAAACTGCTCGCACTTGCAAAGCCTGTAGGGTAGGACTGAGGGGATTTATTTGGAGGGAACTCATGGCGGTCGAGAGTATTGCAGGGCGAAAAACGGGTATTCGGTATGCAGGTGGAGGTGTGCCTGCTGTGTTGCTTCATTGTTCGCTGGCGCATTCTGGTGCGTGGGGTGGCGTTATGCCTGGGCTGGCGGATCGATTGGCGATGGTTGCGATTGATTTGCCGGGGCACGGGGCGACGGAGTTTGATCCGGCGCTGGATATTCAGGATCAGGCTTGCGAGACGGCGATTGCCGTGTTGGAGCGTATGGATAGTCCGGCGCATTTGATCGGCCACAGTTTTGGTGCGACCGTGGCATTGCGGTGTGCCGTGGAACGTCCGGAACTGGTTGCTAGTGTCTTGATGTATGAACCGGTGTATTTCTCGTTGCTAGCCGCAGGCAATCCCGAGGCTTATCGGCGGGAAATGGCAGACGCCGAGGCGGTTTCGCGACACCTAACGGCAGGTGAGTGGCAGCAGGCGGCGGAGGCGTTTCTGGATCGCTGGGGTAGTAATGGCGGGTTTCAGGTGATGCCGGAGGCACAGCAGAAGTACATGCTTAAGACTATCCCGTTGATTTTGGAAAACACGCATTCGGTTATCGATGAACGCGTGGGGCCAGTGACCTTGGAGAATATCGCAGAACTTCAGGTGCCGTGCCTACTGATGGAGGGGGCGCGGTCGCCTGAGGCTATTGGGCTGTTGAACAACCTTCTGGAGGCGGCGCTGCCAAACGTCCAGCGGCGAGTTCTTCAAAACACCGGACATATGGGGCCGATCAGCCACGCGCCCGAATTCACACGCGTGGTTCGGGGGTTTTTATTCGGCGATGATGCGTAGGAAGTTGTCAACATCCGCGTCAGTGGTCGCCCAGTTGCAGACCAGACGGGCTGTCAAAATTTCATCGGGGTCGCCATCGAGCGTTTGATCGAAAGGCCAGAAATAATATTGCGCACCTGCGTCTTGCACGGCACGATGCCCCGAACGTTTCCAGCCTGCAAAAACGATGTTGGCGTCTGTTGGGTGCAGCAGGGTTGCGCCCGGAAGTTCCAGAATGCCAGCCGATAATCTGGAAGCAGCAGCGTTGGACTTTATTGCCAGGTCCAGCCACAGATTATCTGTCAAATAGGCGTCCATCTGCGCCGACATATAGCGGTGTTTGGAAACCAGGTGACCGCCACGTTTTCGGCGGAGTTCGAATTCCCACGCGCGATCAGGGTTGAATAGGATTACCGCTTCAACCCCCATGCAGCCATTTTTTGTGCCGCCGAAACTTACGGCCTCGATGCCAGCTTTCCAGGTCATTTCGGCAGGGGTGCAGCCGAGGTAGACTAAAGCGTTGGCGAAACGCGCGCCGTCAAGGTGGACAGGAATGTCGTTGGCTTTGGCTACAGTGCAGAGGGCCTCGATTTCCGAGACAGCATAAACCGCCCCGTTTTCGGTGGCTGTAGTGATGGAGAGTGCGCCTTTTTGCACATTGTGAACCCCGACTTGGCCCGTTGCAAGGACGGCTTGTTCGAATGCGGCAAGGTCGATTTTGGCATCGGCCCCATCCAGTAATGTTAATTTGGCACCGCCTGTATAAAATTCTGGTGCCCCGCATTCGTCTTCTTGTATGTGTGCGTGACGATGGCAGTAAATTGTCTGCCAAGGTTGCACCATTGAGGACAGCGCCAGTGAATTTGCAGCGGTTCCGGTCGAGACCAGATATACAGCGGCCTCGGGTGCCTCGAATATATCGCGGATTTTATCGCGGACGCGGTCCATGATCGGGTCGGCACCATAGGACTGGCTGTAAATCTCGTTGGCTTCCATCATCGCAGCCATAATTTCCGGCGCAACTGGGGCAGTGTTATCAGAGGTGAACCACATTTACGTCATTCCTTCTATGGTGTGATCTAAGAGGTCGTCTTCACCAACCTCGAATTCGGGGACTGTGCTATTACGCATAGAGATGTTGGCCTTATCAACGCTGTCGCGGGTGCCGGAAATTAACGGGTGCCAGTCGAACAGGGTTTTGCCCTCGGCTATCAATTTATAGGCGCAGGTGGCAGGCATCCAGTGTAGGATTTCATCAAGGTTGTCCGGGCGAACAATCACGCAGGTTTTGACCATCTGTTTGCGCAGTGCATAGTTGCCACAGTTGCAGGAGGAATCATCGAACAAGCGGCATGCGATGTTGGTGTAAGCGATACGCCCCGTGTCCTCATCTTCCAGTTTCAGCATGCAGCAGCGGCCACAACCGTCGCATAATGCCTCCCATTCATGCAAGGGGAGGTCGGCTAGCGGGAAGCGTTTCCAGAATTCGCGGCGCAGGCCGGTTCTATCGATTGGGTCGTTGGACATAAGCGGAGATTGCCTTGATATTTTGGTAATGGAAAGGGCTCAGTCACGGCATTCCAACAGGGATTCCGAAATGGCTGTCAATAAGCGGGGATAATATCCTTCGCCCAATTGCTCATACCCCATCGGATCAACCACCACATGCTTGACGCTTTCAGGCAAGTTGGCTGTTATGGCGTTCGGATGCGTTAGGTCTTCGACGATGCAGGTTTTGTCATCAATGATGTTAAGCAGTTTATTCAGACTTCGCGCCCCGGCAACCTGCCCGTCGCTGGCAGAGAATGCGCCAATAACTGTTAGGCCAAAAGCATCTTCAAGGTACTGCATGGAGTCATGGGTGACGATAAAGTCTACATCTGCCAGCGGGCTGAGTGCGCGTTGTGCATTTGCAGTGGCTGTGACAATTTCGGCATGGCTGCGGGCAAGGTTTGTACGGTAGGCCAGTTTATTGTCAGGATCGGCGATTTCCAGCACGCCGGTGATTATGTCCAACCAGATCAGCGCGTTTTCAGGGTCGAGCCACATGTGTGGATCATAGGTGCCCTCGTGGTCATGATCGTGATCGTGCTCTTCGTGAACTTCACCAAATTCGTCAAGCTCGCGGGCCTCTAGTTTGTTTAGGCTGGGCATGTTTCCAAGGGCGCTGACAAGGCTGTTGTCGTCGCGGGATTGCAATGCTTTTTCCAGCCACGGTTCCAAATCCTGACCGATATAAAACAAAACGTCAGCGTTGCTAATCGCCCTGGCTTGGGAGGGGCGCATGGCGAAGTCGTGCGGGGAAACCGGTTCCGACAGCAGTAGTTCGGGTGTGCCAACGCCAGCCATAATATCCGCAACCAGACCTTGAAGGGGTGCGATGCTGGTGACGACGCGCGGGGGCTCGGCCTTTGCTATTGGGGCTAGTAGAAGGGTGATTGCGAATGCGATGCGTAGTATCATTTTTGTGAATATCCGTGTGTGTGGGTGAAGGCGACCTTGAAGGCGGCCTGTTTTTCGTCGTCGGCTTCGATTTGGTTGATGGTTTTCCATTCGTCATAGGGCATGCCGTGAACATGTTCACGCGCGGCGTCTTTGGTCATTTCGATCCCACGTTCATTTGCGGCCTCCATATACCAGCGGCTTAGGCAGTTACGGCAAAAGCCCGTCA
>DFBD01000064.1:0-6681 GCA_002367255.1 Rhodobacterales bacterium UBA3089
TTGGTTCCGAAATTACGATACCCTTCAATGCGTTGTGTGGATAACTTAAGGTCACGCCCCATCGCGGCCATTGCCGTCAGAGTAAAACGCACAGCATCAGCGCCGTATTCGTCGATCAGTTCCAGCGGGTCCAGAACATTGCCCGTGGACTTGGACATCTTCTTGCCCTTCTCATCGCGCACCAGCGCGTGAACATAGACGGTGTGGAACGGCACTTGGTCAACCACGGCAAGTTGCATCATCATCATGCGGGCGACCCAGAAGAAGATAATATCAAAGCCGGTGATTAGCACGTCGGTCGGGAAATATTTTTGCAGTTCTTCCGTATTTTCAGGCCATCCGAGCGTGCCGATTGGCCAAAGACCGGAGGAGAACCATGTGTCTAGGACGTCGGGATCGCGGTAAAGTGCAACCTCAAATTTCCCGCCGCGAATATCCTCTATTGGACGAGCCGGATTTCCTCGGTCTTCTCCAACGTCTGCACCCACGACAATACCATCCTTCAACTGTTCATAGTCACTAAAGACAATGTTCACACCTTCAGGTTTTTCCTCACGATAGTATTCTTCAGCAAGCATTTTAGCCTCATTTTCTGAAGCTGCACAAAATGCCTTAGAGTTTTTCGCATTAGCATTGTTTTCGTGTACTTTCTCAGGCCCATACCAAACCGGAATCTGATGCCCCCACCAGAGCTGCCGCGATATACACCACGGCTCGATATTTTCCAGCCAATGGAAATAAACCTTCTGATCCTGCTCCGGCAAAATCTTCGTCTCGCCCGAACGCACAGCATCAATCGCGGGCTGCACGATTTGTGCGGTATCGACGAACCACTGGTCCGTCAGCATCGGCTCGATCACGACCTTTGATCTGTCGCCAAACGGCTGCATGATTTTCTTGTTTTCAACATAAGCAACCATCGGTTCAACGCTGGCCATATTTTCGTCAGGGTTGGGGATCATAACCGCCAGCCCCTCGGCTGTGATGTCGTTCACAACCGCTTTACGCGCATCAAACCGATCTAGGCCACGATACTCGTCCGGCACAAGGTTCATGCCGGAAATTTTCGCCACGTCAAAATCTTCTTCACCTTTCGCGATCCGCTGCGCGATAACGGCGACCTCATCGTATGGCCGACCATCCGCCCGCATCGCACCTTTGGTATCCATCAGGTTATACATCGGGATATTGCCGCGTTTGGCGACCTGATAGTCGTTAAAATCATGCGCCCCGGTAATTTTCACCGCACCCGAGCCAAAATCCGGATCAGGATATTCGTCGATAATAATCGGAATCATGCGGCGATGTTCTTTCGGCCCTACCGGAATTTCACACAGCTTGCCAACGATCGGCGCGTAGCGTTCGTCGCTTGGATGCACCGCAACCGCCCCATCGCCCAGCATGGTCTCGGGCCGCGTTGTAGCAATCGAAATATAGTCCCGCGTTTCGCGCAGGGTAACGGTTCCGTCTTCGTCTTTCTCAACGTATTCGTAGGTTTCACCATCTGCCAGCGGGTACTTGAAGTGCCACATATGGCCGTCGACCTCGATGTTCTCCACCTCAAGATCGGAGATCGCGGTTTCGAACTTCGGGTCCCAGTTTACCAGACGATTACCTTTATAAATCAAGCCCTTGTTGTACATATCAACAAAGACCTTCAGCACTGCGTCATGGAACCCTTCGTCCATAGTGAAACGGTTCCGAGACCAATCGCAAGATGCACCCAGACGTTTAAGCTGGTTAACAATCGTACCCCCGGATTCCTCTTTCCATTCCCAGACTTTCTCCAAAAACTTCTCGCGGCCCAGCTCTTTGCGGCCCTCGTTGCCCTGCTCGGCCAGTTGACGTTCCACGACCATCTGCGTGGCGATCCCCGCGTGGTCCTGCCCCGGTTGCCAAAGCGTATCGAAGCCGCGCATCCGGTGCCAGCGGACCAGTATATCCTGCAAGGTGTTATTAAACGCGTGCCCCATGTGCAAAACGCCCGTCACGTTGGGCGGCGGGATCATGATGCTGAAAGTTTCCTCGCGCGACGCGTTTGCGCCCGCTTTAAAGGCGTCTATCGCCTCCCATTTGGCGAAAATCGCGGCCTCGGAGGCGGCGGCATCAAAGGTTTTTTCCATAGGCATCGAGCGGTTCCTGTCATTCGTTTCACGACTACATACATGGGCTTTAGGCCAAGGAAAACCCCTCAGATGGCGCGATCTATCTTGGTGGATAGGTGGATTAAGGATTCCGAGCTTTGCACACCCTTGATTGCCCCGATTTCATCCAGCACCACATAATGACGTTCCGTGTTCGGCGCGCCAAGTTGCAAGCCCAATCGAAACGGTTCATTGACGGATTTAACGGGTTGGTAAAACGATAACAAACGAATTTCCCAACCGTCCCGCTCTTGTATGCGAACCGGGCCGCGCATCGCGCATTAAAAGTATTAACGGCAACGGCAACATTGCGGCGACGATTACATCGCCTTCCAGAACACGGGTACTTACGTCAAAGGTGTGACGACCGATTTCAACGGTTACGTACAACTTGAAACCGTGACCGTACTTTCGCTTTGACCTATTGTATCGAGACTTGAAACGAAACATCCTCAAATATAGAATTGTATCTGATGCAAACGTCCTTATTATAGCCCCGTAACCAAATAACCAGGGCCGAATAATGAGTTTCCTTCAAGTTCAAGGCATCCATCACATCACACTGAACGGGGCCGACCGGCAGACCAGCATCGACTTCTGGCAAGGCATTTTGGGTATGGCGCTTATATTCGAACAACCCAATCTTGATGATACCAGTATTAACCACCTCTATTTTGACTGTGGTGACGGCCGCACTATTACCGTCTTTACCGACGAGGCGCGAAAACCGGTTAAACAACCTTTGCCACAACCCGAAGGCTCGATACACCACATTGCGCTCTGGGTTGGTCAAGCGACCATAAACACCGCCAAAGACCGCTTGAAAGCCGCCGGAATTTCCAGCACCGGTATCAAGGATCGTGGTTTTATGGATTCGCTATACTTCCGTGACCCCCTCGGTTTGCTGGTCGAATTAGCAAGCTATAAATTCACGCCCCCACTGGGGTACACCCACGCCCAGGTCCTTACCCGTGCGCACGAAATCAGCCAAGCTCGCAGAACCGTGGCGATCGAGGAAAGCGATATAGCCGACGCCCTTCTTGCCCTCACAGCCCAGTAACCCCATCTTGTATTCCCTACGCCGAAGCTCTGCGTTGACATCGATGGTGCAAACGGCCCTGACCTACTACCGCCCTAAAGCTGTCCGGAAACCTGATTGCACACACCTTAGACACAGGCTAGCGTCGCCAGAAGAACGGAGGCACGATTGGGCAATTCATTAATGATTCAAGGTACTGGGTCCAACGTGGGTAAATCCATGTTGGTGGCAGGCCTGTGCCGCGCCCTGACCCGCCGTGGTTTACGCGTGCGGCCATTCAAGCCACAAAACATGTCGAACAACGCGGCTGTAACCAAAGACGGTGGCGAAATCGGCCGCGCCCAAGCCTTGCAGGCCCTCGCATGTGGCGTTCTCCCCTGCGTGGACATGAACCCCGTTTTGCTAAAACCCGAAACCGAGGTTGGATCCCAGGTCATCGTACAAGGTAAACGCCTAACCACCGTCGCTGCACGCGAATACGCGGCCCTGAAACCAAGCCTGATGCCAGCCGTTCTTGAAAGTTTCGAGCGCCTGAAAGCCGACGCCGACATCGTTCTGGTAGAGGGCGCAGGCTCCCCCGCCGAAATTAATCTGCGCGCGGGCGATATCGCCAACATGGGCTTTGCAGATGCCGCGCGTGTGCCGGTAATTCTGGCAGGTGACATTGACCGCGGTGGCGTCATCGCGCAACTCGTCGGTTCACATGCCGTCCTGCCGGACAGTGACCGCGCCCTTATAAAAGGGTTTCTGGTAAACAAATTCCGTGGTGACCCTACCCTGTTTGATGATGGATTACGCGAAATCCATACCCGCACCCGCTGGCAAAATTTCGGCGTCGCCCCGTGGTTTACACAGGCCAACCGCCTGCCTGCCGAAGATGCATTAGACATCAAAAGTGCCGGCAGCGGCCCGCTAAAAATCGCGGTACTGATGCTGTCCCGTATCGCCAATTTCGACGATTTCGACCCACTAAAACTGGAACCCTCCGTCACGCTAACGATGGTCAAAGCAGGGGAGCCCATCCCCGGCGACACTTCCCTCGTTATCATTCCGGGCACCAAATCCACCATCGGGGACCTTGGCTTCTTGCGCCAACAAGGCTGGGACATCGACCTGCAAGCCCACCTGCGTCGCGGCGGTCACGTGCTTGGAATTTGCGGTGGCTATCAGATGCTGGGCCAAACCATCGCCGACCCCGAAGGGATCGAGGGCGCGCCGAGCAAGATAAACGGCCTTGGTCTGCTGGATGTGCATACCGTTATGACCCCCGAAAAACACCTTGTCCAAGTGACCGGGGTTGACCCTGCCAGCGGCACATCTGTGACCGGTTACGAAATTCATATCGGCAACACCACGGGTACGGATTGCACGCAACCAATGCTGGAGATCGACAACAAGCCCGAAGGCGCGCAAAGCGGGCTGGTTTCCGGTTGCTATATCCACGGCCTATTCGTCAGCGACCCTTACCGCGCGGCGTTTCTCAACACTTTCGGGGCCGCATCCAGCGTAACCTATTCCAGCGAAATCGAAACCGTTCTGGATAATCTAGCCGACCATCTAGAAAAATATCTGGATGTCGAAGGCATGATCGCCCTCGCCCGTAAAGGGCTTTAATACCCAGCCGCCCGATCAACCGTATACAAAAACGGCTCCTCTGCTTCACCTCGGCGGATGTTCTCGGCTATCGTGCGCGAGGCACTCGAAGGTCGCGTTTCCGACGCGATATGTGGCGTCACAGTAACCTGTGGGTGTGCCCAAAACGGATGCTCGGCAGGCAAGGGTTCCACCCGGAAAACATCCAGCGTGGCATGTGCAACTTTACCGGAATCCAGCGCATCCAGCAAAGCGTCATCGTCAATCAACGTCCCGCGCCCCGGATTAATAATAAACGCCCCGTCGGGCAAAAGCTCCAACATTTCTGCGTTCAAAACATCCCGCGTTTCCGCCGTATCGGGCAACAGCAACACGATAATCTGGCTTTTCGCTAACATTTCCCGCAGGCCATCCGCCCCCGCGAATGTCTCAATCCCCTCAACCGACTTCAAACTTCGGCTCCAGCCCATAACCTCAAAACCCACCCCCGAAGCTGCCTTCGCACAGTCCAGTCCCAGCTCTCCTAGCCCCAGAAACCCGACCCCCCGGTCCCGCGCCAGCGGCGGCACAACATCGTTACGCCACACCCCATCCTGCCCAAGAATATGCGCATCCATCCCAAGGTGATGCCGCAGGATATGCCCCGTGACCCATTCCACCATGCCCTCGGACAAACCCTCGTCCACCATCCGGCACAATGGCACTTTGATGCTGGTATTCCCCTCGATCTTCTCGACACCGGCCCAAAGGCTAAGCACGGCTTTCAAATTCACGAATGGGCTGAAATCACTAACCGGACCCGAGGGCGCATAGATCACATAATCCACCGCCTCGGGCGTATCTGTACTGCGGATCAGGTTAACCTCCAGCCCCTTTTCAGCAAATGCCTTATGCAACGGGGCCTCGTATCGTGCCCAGTTTTCAGCACGGTCAGCAAACAAAGCAGTAATCATATTTTACCTCGGTCGATGGATATGAGCGGACTGGATCAGGCCAAACGCCCCCAGCAATACCAGCATAGCCGTCCCGCCGTAAGACACAAGCGGCAGCGGCACACCAACGACGGGCACAAGACCCATTACCATCGCCATGTTCACCGTGAAAAAGAAGAAAAACACCGCGCCCAAACCACCAGTCGCAAGGGCTNNATGCAGAACAGGATGATGAACCCATAGAGCGCGAGCAGGAACATCCCGCCAATGAAACCGAATTCCTCGGCCAGTGTCGTGAAAATAAAATCGGTGTGCTTTTCGGGTAAAAAGTTCAAACGACTTTGTGTACCCTGCATATACCCCCGCCCCGACAGCCCCCCAGACCCGAGCGCGATTTTCGATTGTGTAATGTGATAGCCAGATCCAAGCGGGTCCAGGGCCGGGTTAATGAACGTCTCGATCCGTCGATATTGATAATCCTTCAATATCTGCCAACTTTCCCCGCGCGACAGCATTACAATTGCAACCAGCCCACCACCAGCGAGTGCCGCAACAGCAAAATACCACAAGCTGACCCCGGCCAGAAACATCACAACACCCGCCCCAAGTGCTAACAGAATTGCGGTTCCCAAGTCGGGCTGTTGCAACACCAAAACCACCGGTATCAAGGTTGCAACCAAAGGAAGCGCCACCCAAATCGGGTGCGACACCCGCTCCGTATCCAGCCAGTCATAATACATCGCCAATGCCAAAATCAGCGAGATTTTCATAACCTCCGAGGGCTGAAGTTGCATAAATCCCAGATCAATCCACCGCTGCGCCCCCATACCGGTTTCGCCGAAGAAATGAACAGCAACCAACAGTATTAACGAAACAACATATGCAATTGGTGCGATCCGTCGCCAGAACCGGATATGGATGAAAGCAATAATAAACATACCGGTGACACCGATTGCGAACCGTTTCATCTGTG
>DFBD01000064.1:6863-18389 GCA_002367255.1 Rhodobacterales bacterium UBA3089
ACTTACACCTGTTCGCTCGGCCTCAAGGGCGCGTTCCCGTTCGCCACGTATCCGGTTTTGCTCTGCCGCCGGATACGCCGTCAAAGGGGGCACATCGCCGTAAAGAGCGCGCATCATGATGTCGCGCGCGATCGGGGCCGCAACAGCAGACCCGCCACCGCCGTGTTCAACTACCACAACCACCGCATAGCGCGGATTATCATAAGGCGCATAGCCTACAAACAGCGCGTGGTCACGCCGCTCCCAGGGTAAATCCTCGTTCTTGATGATGCCTGCCGCGCGTTCCTCCGTCGTGATCTGGCGCACTTGCGAGGTTCCGGTTTTCCCGGCAAATATCATGTCTTTGTCAGCAATGCGCGAAGCATAGGCCGTGCCCTTCTTCTCGTTTACAACTGCAAACATGCCTTTGCGAATTTTGTCGATATCAACGGTCGGAATATCAAGGGTTTCCAACGCACCCTTTGCTTGTGGAACACCCTCTATTGCCTTGATAAGACGCGGTAATACCGTTTTCCCTGACGCGATCCGCGAGGTCATAACCGCCAGTTGCAGTGGCGAGGCCAAAACAAAACCCTGACCGATTCCCGCGTTCAGTGTGTCCCCTTGCAACCATCCTTGGTCAAATACCCGCTGCTTATACGCCTTATTAGGCACCAACCCGCGCGAGATTGCGGGCAAAGGAATGTCATACTTTTCCCCCAAGCCCAACTGCTTCGCTTTGACCGCAATCGCCTCGATTCCGACGCGCTTGGCGACCTCGTAATAATAAACATCGCAAGAATGCTTCAGGCTGTTAACCATATCAACCTTGCCATGTCCGCCGCGTTTCCAACAATGGAAACGCCGTCCGCCCAGCTCGTAATAACCAGGGCAGTACACTGTCTCGTCTGGCTTTATCACGTCGGCTTCGCGCGCCGCCAATGCCACAACCATCTTGAACGTAGATCCGGGCGGATACGCACCGGATACCGATTTATTCGATAAAGGCCGGTATTCATTGTCCCGCAACCCAACCCAGTCTTCCGTTGAAATACCGCGTATGAACAGGTTCGGATCGAAGCTTGGCGCTGAAGCCATCGCCATAATGTCTCCGCTGCGTACGTCCATTACGATAGCCGAGGCGCTCTGCTCTCCCAGCCGTTCCATCGCATATTCTTGCAAATTCGTATCAAGCGTTAGCTGAATGTCTTCCCCCGCAACACCGTCATCACGCCCAAGTTCCCGCATAACGCGCCCGATGGAGTTCACCTCGATCCGGCTCGTCCCTGCCGACCCACGTAGCGTTTCCTCGGCATTGCGTTCAACACCGGTCTTGCCAATCGGATAGCGCGGAATTTGGAACAACGGATCAGGGTCCTCCATCCGTTCCAGATCTCTTTCGCTAACCGGACCAACATAGCCGACAATATGCCCGTATGTTTCGTCAAACGGATAGTTTCGCGTCAGCCCTACCTCGGGAATGACTCCGGGCAAAGCTGGTGCATTTGACGAAACCAGTGCAAACTCTTCCCATGTCAGATGTTCAGCCACAGTCACAGGCACAAACGCACTGCGCTGTCGCATGTCTTTATCAATTCGCGCACGACGTTCATCACTGATGGAGATTAGCTCGCTTAACCGATCCAGCACCACACCCGCATTTCCCGCCTGTTCGCGGATCATAACGATACGGTAATTCTGTTCATTAAGTGCAATCAGCACCCCGTTACGGTCAAATATCAGCCCGCGATCCGGTGCCAACAGGCGAATGTTAATCCGGTTTTCCTCGGCCAACAGCCTAAACTCGTCCGACTGGTCGACCTGCAATTGTCGCATACGCCACCCCAGCACACCGACCACGCCAAGCTGCATGCCCATCCACAGCAAACCGCGCCGTGTAATGCGGCGCTGGCGAATTCGGCTGGTGCGGGTTGGTTGCATTATAAAACATACCCCAACCGATTGGGAAGATTGTCTTTCTTGTATGCGCGTATGCGCAAAACCCAGTGAAGAATCAACACGACCAATGGATAACTCGCGACCGTACGCGCCCAATGCCAGATCACGTCGGAAAGCGTGTAAACACTGTCAAAAGATACAAATAACAACGTGTTTTGCAGTAGCAGCATTAATGCAAACAATACGCTGACATACACCCATTCCAACACAAACGGGATATCCCTGAAAGCTCTCTCGCTTAATCGCAACACTTCCATGCCAACAAAAAGCACCAACGCCCACAGTCCCAACGGGCGCATCATAAAGGCATCGGCAAGAACGCCGAAAAACACAATTCCAACGATTGGCGCAGACGTAGGACGCCGAATTACCCACGCCGTGAACACCGCGAACATCACATCGGGAAATCCGATGCTATTGGCCGCCAGCCCCATAGGAATAATCGGTATGCCGATGGAAATAAAACCCAGCAACATAAACAGTAGTAGCTCAACCCATCGACGAGGTTTTGCCTCGGCCCCGCTCATTCCTCGCCCCCTTCAGTAATGCCGATAATCTCTCCGGGTCCACCGATATCCTCGCGCGGGGTAACTTTCAGTACTCTGATAAATTCCAGATTTTCATAATCCGCCGCCAACCGCACTCTGAAATGCCCACGGGGGTCAATCGCAACCTGCCCGATCAGAATATCCGCTGGAAACACGCCGCCATCACCCGAAGTTATAACCCGGCTACCCGCTTGCACTCCGGCTTCAGAATCCAGAAAGTCCAGCGGTGGCACAATACTGTTATCCCCCCGAACAATGGCACGCCGCCCCGATGGGACAATAACCACCGGCACACTTGAACTAACATCCGAGAGAAACAATATCCGCGAGGTCACCTCCCCCACACCGGCAATCCGCCCGACCAATCCCAAACCGTCCACCGCCGCAGATCCATCCCGAACCCCGTCCTGCCGACCGATATTCACCAACGCCGACTGGCTAAACGGGCTGCCGGAATCCGTCATCACCTCGCCCGTGATAAACGCCAGTCTGGGGTTCAGCTTAACATTGTTCAACGCCAACAACTGCGCATTTTTCTGCTCCAGCTGCAAGGCGGCCTCGCGCCACCCCTTCATCCGCTGCAACTCGCCTCGCAATTCCTGGTTTTGCTCGTATACCCGTGTGTACGATTGAAAGTCCGAGACCATCCGCGTCATAGAGGTGACAGGCACCAACGCCCATTCGAAACTCGGGAAAAACCGATCAACCAGCGCCATCCGAAACCGTTCGGCGCGGGGATTATCGATACGGGACAGCAGAAACAAGCCAAGTAGCAGCACAAACAGGATACCGACGAGAAACCGGCGCAGTACCTTCCATGCATTGGCTGTAGATGTATCCTGCGCCACCCTCCGGCACTCCTTAGTTAACCGTGGGCTAATTCCCGTAATTAATCACATGCACAAGCTGCGTTTCAAACTCCAGCGACTTGCCAGTCCCCAGCGCCACACAGTTCAACGGTTGGTCCGCGACCGAGATCGACAGGCCGGTCTGTTCGCGCAGCGCCAGATCAAGATCCCCCAACAACGCGCCCCCTCCGGTAAGCATCACACCGCGATCGACAATATCCGCACCCAGATCAGGCGGAGTGGACTCAAGCGCGGTCAAAACCGCTTCGCAAATCTGTTGCACAGGTTCGGCCAATGCCTCGGCAACCTGCGCCTGTGTCACTTCGATTTCTTTGGGCACCCCATTCAACAAATCACGCCCCCGAATCTCCATGCTAAGCCCGCGCCCGTCTTCCGGCATCCGCGCCGTCCCGATCGAGGTCTTGATGCGTTCGGCCGTAGATTCCCCCACAAGCAAGTTATGCTGACGGCGCAGATACGACACAATCGCATCGTCCATCCGGTCACCACCAACACGCACAGAACGCGCATATACAATATCCCCCAGCGACAGCACCGCCACCTCGGTCGTACCGCCGCCGATGTCTACCACCATGTTTCCTGTCGGGTCCGTGATTGGCATTCCCGCCCCAATCGCCGCCGCAATAGGTTCTGCGATCAAGCCCGCCTTACGTGCGCCCGCTTGCAGAACCGATTCCCGAATGGCCCGTTTTTCAACCGGCGTCGCACCATGTGGCACACAAATAATAATTTTGGGTTTGGCAAAACTACCGCGTTTGTGGACCTTCTTGATGAAGTGCTTGATCATCTCTTCGGCAACATCGAAATCAGCAATAACTCCGTCGCGCATCGGGCGGATCGCCTCGATAGATCCGGGTGTCCGGCCAAGCATCAACTTCGCATCTTCACCAACCGCCAACACCTGTTTTTTGCCATCACGAAAATGATACGCAACCACAGACGGTTCGTTCAGAATAATGCCCTTGCCTTTAACATAAACCAGCGTATTCGCCGTGCCCAAGTCAATAGCCATGTCAGCCGATAACATGCTGCTAAGTTTATCAAACATTTCAAACCCTCGAATCCAAAGCGGCCCTGCCATCGGGGCCGCATCCTCATCCTCTTATACGATTTCATCGTGTTTGTGGTAAAGGGGGGCAAAATTTAATATTGGTTCGATAGATATAAGTTTTTGGCCCTCTGGCGAGATGCCGCCTATGCTTGGTGCAACTTCCCGCCAGTTCGGTATTTATGCCATCGCCGCCGGTGCTGTTTTCGCGCGACGAACAATCAGCTTGTTCAGCGCGTTCACATAAGCCTTCGCCGACGCTACAACCGTGTCCGTATCAGAAGACTGGCCCGCAACAATCTTGCCGCCCTCCTCCATCCGGACACTAACGGTCGCCTGCGCATCCGTACCCTCGGTCACAGCATGCACCTGATAAAGCGCCAGCTTTGCATCATGCGGAAACACCATTTTAATGGCGTTGAAAACCGCGTCCACAGGCCCGTCACCTGTGGCCGTAACCTCGTGCAACTTCCCGTCAACTTCCAGCGCCAAATCCGCTGTTTGCGGCCCTTCGGTACCACAAACCACACGCAGGCTTTTTAGCTGAATCGTATCGTTCGCCGTGTTCGTATCACTGTCCGTCATCAGCGCAACCAGGTCATCGTCAAAGACTTCCTTCTTGCGATCTGCCAATTCCTTGAACCGCACAAACACATCTTTCAACTGGTTGTCGCCCAGCGAATACCCCAGGTTCTCCAACTTGGAGCGCAACGCCGCACGGCCCGAATGCTTACCCATCACCAACGAGGTCTCAGACAGCCCAATATCCTCGGGCTGCATAATCTCGAACGTACCGGAATGCTTCAACATCCCGTCTTGATGAATCCCGCTTTCATGGGCAAACGCGTTCTTGCCGACAACCGCTTTGTTGAACTGCACCGGAAATCCCGAAACGGTCGACACCAAACGCGAGGCCTGCATGATCTTCGTCGTATCGACATTGTTGTGATACGGCATAATGTCATGGCGAACCTTCATCGCCATCACAACCTCTTCCAGCGCAGTGTTTCCCGCACGCTCCCCCAGACCGTTGATCGTACATTCAACCTGCCGCGCGCCGGCCTCGACCGCCGCCAGCGAATTCGCCGTCGCCATGCCCAGATCGTTGTGGCAATGCGTAGAGATGACAATCTCGTCCATGCCCGGCACGCGCTCCAACAACATACGAATAATGTCGGCACTTTCACGCGGCGCCGTGTACCCGACCGTATCGGGGATATTAATCGTCGTCGCCCCCGCCTTGATCGCAATCTCGCAAACCCGCGCCAGATAATCCTCTTCAGTGCGTGTCGCATCCATGGGCGACCACTGCACATTGTCACAAAGGTTCCGCGCGTAAGTTACAGTGTCGTGGATTTGCTGCGCCATCTCGTCCTTGCCGATTTGCACCTGAAATTCACGGTGCAGCGGAGATGTGCCAATAAACGTATGGATCCGGGGTTGCCGCGCATTCTTCACCGCATCCCAACACCGGTCAATATCGCCGAAACTCGCCCGCGCCAGACCGCAAATCACGGTATTGGGGGCCGCCTTGGCGATCTCGGTCACCGCCTCGAAGTCCCCTTCCGACGCAATCGGAAAACCGGCCTCGATAATATCGACGCCCATTTCGTCCAGAAGCGAGGCAATCTCGATTTTCTCGCTCAACGTCATCGTCGCGCCGGGGCTTTGCTCGCCGTCACGCAAGGTTGTGTCAAAGATCAGAACGCGGTTCTTATCCGACTGCGGATTAGTTTTAATGGTCATTTTAAGAAGTCCTTAGCATTTGGTTTGATATAAGGCGCGAAAGTTCTCCTCTGAGCGCGCGCGCCGATATACCGGCTCGCTCAGAGGCTGCTAAGAAGTAGGAGGAGCACAGAAAGACCGCTAGCTGTCGCCGAAGTCGATTTCATTGTAATATGTGCGTGTCTACTCATAGGGCGCACTATACGCGCCAAAATCAAAAGATAAAGTGCTGTTTGCATAAAATCTTGCGCTTACATAGGTGCGACAAAATAGCAAAATATCAAGGCATTCACTTGACGCATGGCAGATATGCATTAAATGCACTACTGAAGTGTCGAAAAAATGCCATATTACAGGACACACTCTTTAAGTTAAACGAGAAGGACGGCGTATGTTCGATTACGTTGATTCAACGGCTTTTGCCAACGACCAAGGTGCCCGTGCCCAGAAACTGTTCGCAGCAGTTGTTCTGGCGGCCCTTGATGATGCAATCGCCGATGACAAAAAATACGGTAATGGCCCCGAGGTTATTGCACGCTGGGCACGCTCGCGCGATGGCCGCGAAGTTCTTATGTGCGCAGGCATCGACCCGAATGAACGTTGCGTCAAAGGCATGATGGAATTTGTCGGCCGTGGTGTTCGTACGTCCGTGGCGCTGTCACGCGAAGAAAGCGAGCGCCAAGCCGCAGCCGCTTGATTTATATACCTTATTTCAAAAACGGGCCCTTAGCGGTCCGTTTTTTTATGCGAAACTCTCAACAAGAAACCCGCGCTTCTGCCATCGCCTGATCCCCGGAAAACGAACCGGCAATAACCGTGCAGCCAGTAGCCAGCTGAATGGCAATCACCGCGCGCGGACCAATCATATCCATGCTTGGCAACATTTCAAAATTCAACCGGATTACCCGCACCTCGTCGTCCAAAACATAGACGTCAAAGACCGAGCCCTCAATTGCAACCCGCACGGGTTCGACACTACGGAACCGTCGGCCGGGTGAAGAACACGACACTACAACCAGAAAAATACACAGAAAAACAGAGAATCGCACGGGGCCCCCAATTGCTGAAAACCCCACCACTACGATTAAAATGTTAACAAAACCCTAAGAAACCTGTTTACCCACCCAGATTCTGACCCTCGTCATCTTCGTATACATAAGTTGTCGTCACGTCGGGAATCTCGGCAAAGGTGTTCATAACTTTACCCGGGTAATAAGTCGTCGGGATATTATCGAACATCGCCAGTCCGTTCAAAACGGATGAAACGGAAACCGCACAACGCAGCTTTCCGGTTTCCCCTTGTGCCACGGCGCGTTGGAAGACCAGCTCTGCTACTTCAGCCGAGACCTGAACTTCCTGCGCAACAACATAGTACCCACGCCGCGCATGATAGGATTTGTAATACGCCACCATGGCAGGGTGTATACCATAATTCACGTCCCGCGCATTCGGGCTGGTAGAATGGCGAAACGTTCCCGCCGGATCATATAAAACCTGCTGGGATGCGTTGATCAAAACGCCGGAATGCTCGCCAAAATCGCCACTTTCATTAACCATCGTCAAAAGCGTTATCGAACTGGGTAACGGGCTGACATAGGCGGCCGACTGAATTTCCATGGACGAGGCCGCTGGTGCATTCCACTCGGACCCTTCACAAGCCATTAGAACAACAAGCGAGACAATTGAAACAACTGTACGAAATTTAAACACAACACCCTCCTGAAAACATCAAACGAGCCTAGATGTTATTTTGTTTAAGGGAAACACCAAAAGAAAAGGCGCCTAAATTGGCGCCAAATCATCACAACTATGCTATCAAATCAGGTGCCGACAATCGCAAGAAACACCAAAATACCAATGCAAATATATGCTGTCCATTTACCCAGCATCAGAAAGCTGTGATAGGTTTTTTCCTGATCATAGATATCCATGGAACCATGTTCGTATTCAGACATTTTATTCTCCCGTTCTTTGTGTTTTCCAATGTTTGCCATGAAACCGCCACGAATGAAAGCAGGATTACCTGCGGCCCTTCGTCGTGGTTCAGGTTTTTTGCCAAATCCACGCCTCGTCTTCACGCCGTTCGCGCTGAATCTTTCCACCCTGATGCAAGTGATTAAGGTGCCCGTAAGCCTCTACCAGTGCCAAACTGTATTCGCTGCCAACGATCTGTCGCTTGAATAATGGCGGGAAACATTCCGCCGCCGTCTGTGGTAGTTCCAAGTGTTTCTCCAGCCGTATCAATGCGCTATGATGGTTATCAATCAATTGTTTCATACGTTCCGGCAATCCGGTAAACGGCAACTTGTGACCCGGTAAAACGAAATGCTTGTCATGTGCCAGCGCGCCCAGGCGCTCGCAACTTTCCAGCCAATCCCCAACCGGGTCGGCCTCGGGTTCCGTTGCATAAACCCCCAGATTAGACGAAATTCCCGCGATTATCTGATCGCCCGAGATCACCAGATCGTCGTCCAGCGACCACAACGTAGCATGTTCCGGCGCATGTCCGTGCCCGACATGCACCTCCCAGCGTCGCCCGCCAATAGTCAGAACATCATCCTGCTTGATCCGGTAAAACCCCAGCGGCATCGGCGCAACCACATCGGCAAAATTGAACGGACGCTCTGCCTTACGTTCGTCGTAAACCACCGCGTCCATGCCCGCCGCACGGTAGAACGCCAATGTCTCCTCGGGCCAAACCGATTGCACATCCAGCGTCAACATTCTCGAGAACAGCCACGCGGTCTGCGTCGTCCACAGCTCTGCACCGTAATCCGATTGCAACCACCCCGCCATGCCAACATGATCCGGGTGATGATGTGTTACCAACACCCGTGAAATCGGCTTGCCCTGCAACGGCCCGGCCATCAGCTTTTCCCAAATCTCCCGGCCACGCTTGCTGTTAAAACCGGTGTCAATCACCGTCCAGCTATCGCCATCATCCAATGCGTAAACATTAACGTGGTCAAGCCGCATCGGCAGCGGCAAGCGCATCCACAGCACCCCTTCGGCCAGTTCGATGGCCTCGCCTTCGCTCGGCGGCTCCTCATGAGGGAAATGTATCATTATATGGTTTCCTTAAGCACCAAGCGCTGCTGCATCCAGCGCGTATAGGGTCGAGGCCCCTTCCCGCGCCGCACTGCAAAGCGCGTCAACCTGTTGCATAGTTTGACGAATATGGAACCGCGCCAGTGGCATCCGACTGGCATCCACCATCGCGGCTTTCAGCAAATAATGCCCGCCAAGCGTCAGCGCAAACGCCCGCAAAAACGGCACCGCTCCTGCGAAACGATCATTCATCGGCGCATCCACCATCCAGTGGGTTGTTGCATTAAGGCTCATCTCGGCCGCTGCCAGAAACGCCGCCAAATCCGGTGCTTCGGCCTCGGCCTGTGCCGCTGTCAGGCTGATCTCACCCAGCAAAGCAAACGCTGCCACGCCACCGTCCATCAACTTGCGCCCGACCATGTCCATCGCCTGAATGCCGTTCGTACCCTCGTAAATCGCCGTGACCCGCACGTCGCGATAAAACTGCGCTGCACCGGTTTCCTCGATGTATCCCATGCCGCCGTGGACCTGCACGCCGATCTCTGCCACTTCGCAGCCCGTATCCGTACCGAACGCCTTGGCGATTGGCGTTAGAAACGCTGCACGTGCGGCTTGCGTGTGCGCCGCGTCACCATCCAGCCCTTTGGACAAGTCCATACTAATTGCCGCATCCAGAATGATCGCCCGCGCCACAGACGTCAGCGTTTTCATCGTCATAATGTTGCGCCGCACATCGGCATGATCCAGAATCGTGCCCGTGCCACCCTCTACCGGACTGCGGCCCTGCTTACGCTCGCCAGCGTATTCCAATGCCTTTTGCGTGGCTGCCTCGGCTTGGCTAAGCCCCTGAACTCCAACACCAATCCGCGCATTATTCATCATCGTGAACATCGCAGCCATACCGCCACCTTCCGGCCCGACCATCCAGCCAGTCGCGCCTGCAAACTCCATAATCGCCGTTGGCGAACCGTGCAGCCCCATTTTATGCTCAAGACTGATCGCGCCCGCATTATTTGCCACCCCCGGATTACCATTCGCGTCCGGCAAGAATTTAGGCACCAGAAACAGACTAATCCCTTTGGTTCCCGCCACCGCACCGGGCAGTCGCGCCAAAACCAGATGGCAGATATTCTCGGCAACGTCGTGGTCACCCCAACTGATGAAAATTTTCTGCCCCGTCACCGCATAGGTCCCGTCGCCGTTATCCACAGCCTTGGTACGTAGCGCCCCAACATCGGATCCAGCGCCCGCCTCCGTCAGGTTCATCGTTCCCGTCCACTGCCCCGAAATCAACTTCGGCAAATAGAGCGCCTTAATTTCATCGCTCGCATGATGCTCCAACGCTTCGATCTGGCCCTGCGTCATCAGCGGGTTCAGCGAAAGCGACAAACACGCGCCGCTCATCATTTCACCCACGCACGAGGTCAACGCCAGCGGCAGCCCCATACCGCCGAATTCAGGGGCACCCGCCATGCCGACCCAGCCACCCTCGGAAATCGCCTTGTATCCATCGTCGAACCCGGGCGAACACCGCGTTACGCCGTTTTCCAAATGCGCCGGATGCAAATCGCCCGCGACATTCAACGGTGCCAAAACCTCTTCGGATAAACGCGCAGCTTCCCCAAGGATCGCCTCGGTCATATCAGCCGTCGCCTCGGCAAACTTCTCGGTTTCGGAAATCCGTCCTGCATCCAGAACATTATCCAGATAAAACGTCATTTCCTTAACCGGTGCGCGATACGACATATGAAACCCCTGTTTTGTTTTTGCCAAGCGACGTTAGTTCAGTTATTGCTGCACTGCAAACATCAAACACGGAACGCCACGTCAAATGATCAGCAGCACACAGCGATTAAGCCCCAAAGACATCCCCGCCGCCGCTGCCCTGTTGCGAAACGGCGAACTCGTCGCCTTCCCAACCGAGACCGTATACGGCCTCGGCGCGGATGCGCGCAACGATCGCGCCGTCGCTGGCATCTTTGCAGCCAAATCGCGCCCGCAGTTCAATCCGTTAATCGTACACGTCGCCGACATCGCCGCCGTCGAAGAAATCGCCGAAATACCATCCGAGGCCCGCGCTCTGGCCGCAGCCTTCTGGCCCGGCCCGTTAACCTTAGTCCTGCCAACCCGCAGCGACAGCGGCCTGTCCGATCTGGTCACGGCAGGCCTTGATACAGTCGCCGTTCGCATCCCTGCAAACCCGATCGCCCAACAGTTATTAAAAGAATTCGGCGGCCCGGTCGCCGCGCCTTCGGCCAACCCATCCGGCAAAATCAGTCCAACAACAGCCGGTCATGTGCTTGACGGTCTCTCCGGCAAAATCGCTGCTGTGATAGACGGCGGACATTGC
>DFBD01000247.1 GCA_002367255.1 Rhodobacterales bacterium UBA3089
ACGTATTACGGGCCAATAGTAATCGAGGTTCCCCTGACGTTAATCGGCGAGGGGGCTTTGATCGACGGGCGGGAAATCGGCTCGACTATTACAATAAACGCACCGGATGTGACCGTGGCAGGGTTAACCGTTATCGGCTCCGGCTCCGGTGGCGATGGTTTGGATGCGGGTATTACGCTGACAAAACTGGCAGATAACGCCGTGATTGAAGGCAACCGCGTTCTGGGCAATCTGGTTGGTATAGATGTGCATGGCGCCAAAGACGTTCTGGTTTCAGGAAATGTCATTGAGGGCCGGCAGAGCCACCGCATGAATGATCGTGGCAACGGCATTTATGTCTGGAATGCGCCGGGCACGAAGGTGATCGGCAATGATGTCCGTTGGGGACGTGACGGGGTGTTCGTTAACACCTCGAAGAACAACACGTTTACCGGTAACCGGTTTCGCGATCTGCGGTTTGCGGTGCATTATATGTACGCTAACAATAGCGTGGTTTCAGGGAATATCTCCGAAGGCAACCACCTTGGTTATGCGATCATGTATTCCGATAAAGTACGCATCGAGGGAAACCTTTCGGTAGGGGATCGCGACCACGGGATAATGATGAATTACACCAACAAAAGCGAGGTTGTGGGCAACACCATCGTGCAGGTTCGCGATAAATGTGTGTTCATCTACAATGCCCACAAGAACACGTTTAACGGCAATCTGTTCGAGGGCTGCGGCATCGGCATCCACTTTACCGCAGGTTCCGAGCGGAACAATATGTCTGGAAACGCCTTTATAGGCAACCGCACACAAGTGAAATATGTTGGCTCAAAGTGGGTGGATTGGAGCGTGGACGACAACGGCAACTATTGGTCTGACCACGGCGCCTTTGACCTGAACAGCGATGGTATCGCCGACAGCGCCTATCGCCCCAACGACATAATGGACCATGTGCTGTGGACCCAACCTGCCGCCAAGGCGCTACTCGGCTCACCTGCGGTTCAACTTATCCGCTGGTCACAATCCACATTCCCCGCCACATTGCCCGGCGGCGTTATAGATCGTGCGCCCTTAATGCAGCCCGTGCGCCCCGAAATTCCTGTCTGGAAAGAAATCCAATGACAACTTTGTTAATCGAAAATCTATGCAAGCAATACGGCAAGCTGCAAACGGTGAAGGGTGTTAACCTAAAACTGGACGCCGGTGAACGAGTCGCCCTGCTTGGCCACAACGGTGCTGGCAAAACTACGTTGATGCGAATGGTCCTCGGGTTAACGCCCGCGACTTCCGGCAAGATTGCGGTGTTGGGAACCGCCGCAGGTTCCCGCCATGCCCGTAACGCAATCGGGTTTCTGCCCGAAAGCGTGGCCTTTCACGGGGCCCTGTCGGGTCGTGAACAACTGCACCACTTCGCCCGCCTGAAGTCCGAAACGACCAAAAGGGCCGATGACCTTCTGGAACGTGTAGGCCTAAGCGAAGCCGCTGATCGCAAAATTCGCACCTACTCCAAAGGTATGCGCCAACGCATTGGCCTTGCACAAGCGTTGCTGGGGCGTCCGAAACTGGCGTTGCTGGACGAACCCACATCAGGCCTCGATCCCATATCGCGCCACGAGTTCTACGATATCGTCGAAGATCTGGCGAATTCCGGGACGGCTGTTCTGCTGTCCTCACATGCCCTTACGGAACTCGAAACCCGCACGGACCGTATCGCGATTATGAGCGAAGGCAGGTTGCTGGCCAACAACAGCCTTTCCGCGCTTCGTCAAACGGCCCATCTTCCGATCCACGTGCATGTCACGACATCCGAGGCAGACGCCGACCGCATCGCCGCTGAACTTGGAGGAGAGCGCGTTAACGGCCGCTCCATCACCTTGACATGCCAACAGGACGGCAAAATCGCGATGCTTGGACAGATCACCTCGCTAGGGGCGGTGATCAAGGATGTCGATGTAACGCCAGCAAGCCTTGAAGACCTATATCGTCATTATTCCATAGCAGAGGAGGGCGCGTGATGTCCGTTTTTACCATCGCCAGACTTGAACTTCTGATCGCACGGCGCAACATGTGGGTTGCAACCGCAATCATCCTGATGGGCTTGTTCACCGTTGTATTAACGCTGGCAGGAGGGGCACCCACTGGAACGTTGGGGATTGACCCGCTGACGGTTGCCCTGACCTCCATCACTACGCTTTCCGTCTACCTAATCCCGCTGATCGGCCTGCTGCTATCCTTCGACGCAATCGCTGGCGAGGCAGAACGCGGCACGCTTGCCCTCAACCTTACCTATCCGATGTCGCGCGGTGAAATCCTGATAGGCAAATTCCTCGCCCACCTCGGCGTACTGGGCGTCGCAATCGCCGTCGGGCTTGGCTTGGCCGTGGTGTTGACAATCTGGCAACACGGTATGACGGATCTGTCATTCCTGCCATTACTGAAACTCTTTGGCACTTCAATCGCACTTGGCGCGGCGTTTCTGGGCATCGGATATCTGGTTTCCAGCCTCGTGCGCCAAACAGGTGTGGCATCGGGTATCGTAATCATCATCTGGCTGGTTTGCGTCGTTCTATACGACCTCGGCTTGCTTGGGGCATTGGTTGCCGATGACGGGGGCGCCTTCACCAAAGACGTATTTCCGTGGCTATTGGTCGCCAACCCCGCCGACGCTTTTCGCCTTATCAACACGCCCGAGGTTTCCGTGTCAGAACTCGCCTCGGGTATCGGGGCTGCGGGCGGTGTATCCGGGGCCGCAGGGCAATCGGCCTCGCTTCTATTGTGGCCAGTGGTGGCCCTATTCCTCGCATGGGCCGCTTTTCGAAGGATAGAACCATGAACCACGCTCTAGCCTTGATGTTGCCCCTTGCACTGCTAATGGGCTGCAAGGATGACGTTGCCAGCCGCGCCATTCCTGACCCGTTGATCCTGACCGAAGAAGCCGCAGGCCACTATTGTCAAATGGTTATTCTTGAACACCAGGGTCCCAAAGGTCAGGTGCATCTGGCAGGGTTCCCCGCACCGTTGTGGTTCTCTCAGGTGCGTGACGGGATCGCATACCTGAAATCCCCTGAACAAACCGCCGAAATTCTGGTGCTGTACGTCAACGATATGGGCAGGGCTGTCAGCTGGCAGAAGCCAGGGGAAAGCAACTGGATCAATGCAAATACAGCCTTCTTCGCCGTCAACTCTGATGCCATCGGCGGCATGGGCGCCCCGGAAATCGCTCCTTTCAGCGACCGCACAAAAGCCGAAGAATTTATCACCGAACATGGTGGCGAGATAATGCTTCTGGCAGAAATCCCCGCCGAACTGGTTCTAACCCCCATCGAACTTGATACCGTCGCACTGGAGACATCCGAATGACAACTCGCAGACGCTTTCTTGGCATCCTCGCAGGTGCTGCCACCTTACCTGTGATTGGCGCACGTGCCGGTACGAACATCGCGCAATGGCGCGGTATCGCACTCGGGGCGGAGGCACAAATCATCCTCGACCATCCAGACGCGGACCGCTTGATTGCGCGCGCCGTTGCCGAAATCCAAAGGCTAGAGAACATCTTTAGCCTCTATCAAACCGACAGCCAACTTGCCCGCCTGAACCGCGACGGCACACTGCAAAATCCGGCATTCGAGATGATCGAATTGATGTCGATTTGCTCCGCCCTCAATGCCCGCACAAACGGCGCTTTTGACCCCACGGTCCAAACACTTTGGTCTACTTATGCCAAAGCTTTTGCTGCGGGAAACCAGCCGGATGCAGACAGTATCGCAAAGGCAATGTCGGTTACCGGATGGTCGCATGTCACATACTCGCCCCAACGAATTTCGTTTGACCGAAAAGGTGTAATGTTGACTCTGAACGGGATCGCGCAGGGCTTTATTGCTGATAAAGTTACAGAGTTATTCCGCAGTAACGGTGTTTCCAACGTATTGGTTAACACGGGCGAGATCGCGGCATTGGGCACGGCACCGGATGGCAATACGTGGCGGGTGAAACTCGACAATGATGAAGGGCAAAGCGTTGCATTGCGTGGAACCGCGATTGCAACGTCTGCCCCATTGGGGACCACCTTCGATACGACCGGAAAAGTGGGGCATATTCTAGACCCGCGCACGGGATATTCCGGTGGAATCTGGTCTGGCGTAAGTGTCGTATCGAGTTCAGCCGCCAAAGCAGATGGCCTCTCCACCGCATTTTGCCTTATGACACGTTCAGAAATTGCCGCTTCCAAAGGTGAAAGTCAGGTGTACTTGCGATAACCCATATCTGGGTCGGGGCACGCTTGTTATAAGGCTGCCCTGATTTGAGGCACGCGGCGCACATAACACCAGGTTGGAAATTACCGCGATATGCCTATGCTTTGCGATGCCGCCGACATATCACATTTGAACGAGCGACCCTGAATAATTATCCCGTTAGCTTCGCGCAAACACCCGTTTCTGTCAGTGTAGCGTTTGGGCCTTGCCTCCCAGACAGCATATTTATCTTGCGACATTTCCCGCAATAATTCGAGCTGGCTCAGGTTAAGATACCCCGAGCTAGGCTGGTCATTCTGCCGTTGCCACTGGCGAATTGCGGTTCTGGTGCCATTGCCAAACACCCCGTCAATACCGCGTGTATTGTATTCCATAAACGTAAGGCGACGCTGGATTTCACGGCGGTCGGTACGGGTCAGTTCCAATTCAGTTTCACTAGCCAGCGTTGCGTGTTCACCCGTGGTGGCATCTACAGCAGGACTGCTATCATCAGGCACTTCTGCCGAGGCCGTTTCTTCGGTTTCTGTCGCCTCAACAACCGGGTCCGCCTCCGCCACTTCAAGTGAATCCAGTGTCGGCACCATATCGGCCTTCCCGACAAAGGCATCGACATTGGTCAGGGTTACCCCCTCGCGGTTAATAACCATGTCAAAACGCCCATAGATGGTTTTCTCTCCGCCCCCGGAAATGATCGGAGTGCAATCAATAACCGCGGACGTTGCTTCGCGCAGCAAGTTTCGTTCAACCGCAGAAAAAGCGACGGGGGACAGGATACTTGGCAAATTCGCGATATCACCATTGGTATTCAGTTCAACACGCAGCACGACCTCGTCGTTGGCATCGATGCGTCCGGAGGGTGGAGCATAGCACCCCGTCAGGCTTTGCCACAAAAGCTGCGTAATAATTGACGTCTGCGCCCGTGTCTGGGCAACAGCCCCCCCGGGAAGCGCCACGGTCAAAGACAGAAAAATTGCGCCGGCAATCAGGGTTACTTTGTTTCGCATATCGGATTGTACCATTCTAATCAAAACCTTGCTTGGTGGCGCGACAAATTACGCAGACCTTATTCTGAAGTGCTGAATATAATATGCAACTAGCCCGACAAATTGCACATGAAATACCATAATAAGCATATGTGGCAAGAACAGGGCACTGGCAGGGGCTAAGAGACTCGAACTCTTGACCTTCGGTTTTGGAGACCGGCGCTCTACCAACTGAGCTAAACCCCTGTACCGTGCGAGGCATGGAATACGAGGAATTGCGAGGGGATGCAAGAGCGTAGATGGAATTTCAAACATCCTGTCCGGTCTTTGCATTCCTGCGGCAAAATCGAAGTTGTTTCTGGTCTGAAAATGCGCCCATAACCTTGGTATCCGGCGCCTATTGAGCGGCATCTTCGAACAAATCCTCGATGAAATGGCTGATTAGCTGTGTACGGCCGGTGACACCTGCCTTTTGGTATATTGCATTGCACTGGGCTTTGATGGTTCCCACACTTTTGCCGCGCGCCTCTGCGATCTCGGAATTCGACAGGCCTTTAAGCGTAAACAAAGCCACGTCTTTTTCTGAAGGCGAAAGCCCCCACTCCTCGAAACGGCGCGTCATCAACTGGTGGAATTGGCCAGATGCCGCCAGCATTCGGTTATCTACATCGCGCACGTTTCTAGTGATATTTCTCAACACAACGGTTCCCAGAAAGGCCCCTAGCAACAAACCGATGATCGTTACCACCTGCACGGCTTCGCGGAACTCCCAGCTGACCGCGACCTTGCGGATTCCGAAAACCTCCATCGCCATATCAACAATATAAAACAGCGAAAACCCGGCTTGCAAAACCACGATAACCGCAAGAAAGAGGGTGCTGACACGTATGCCCGAGATATTAAACAGTGGTCGCCCCTCCAGCACAACTTTTCTGTCAGAGAATCACTATAGCAATCAGTTGCGGTTACCGCCACCTGCATTACCGTTGTTACCGTTNNACCTGCATTGCCGTTGTTGCCGTTACCACCTTTGTTGCCATTTTCACTGGCGGCGTTGGCATGGCTATTGGTCTGTTCCGGCAGGTCCCTGGTATTTTCCTGCGCCAAATCACGCAAAACTTCGCCAGTTGTCGGGTTCAATATAACTTCGCGCACCTCGGTTGCTGAATAGGCAACCAATCGCGCGCGGCCAAGGAAAGTGCGATGAATTTCAACATATGTAAAACCGGCGGCTGCTAGATCCGCAACCGCATTCCGTACAGATTGCCGATCCGCGATTCTGGCGGACTCGACAACAATCTGAACGCCAGATGGCACCTCGCGCGAAACATCTACAGGCTGTGCAAAGCCCCCGCCCACGAAAAGCATCGAGGCCGTCATTACCGTTGCTATTAGATTTCCAGTTCGCATTTTGCCTCCAACACTTAATCTTGAACTATTTTACTATCATTTAAGTGTGTGTCGTTAAGATACCCGAGTAACTGATCTTCGCCAAACTTCATGCGAAAACCAGTTGCTTTGTAAAGGGGGCCGCGATTACGAGCGGGCCCCTTTTTTATTGGTCTTTGCGGCTAAAGTTACTCAGAAAGCATTTCCCAAAGTGCCGCCAGGGCTTCTTCGGAAAGGTTTTCAAAACCGGCGTCTGCTTCAGCTTGGGCTACAGCGGCTTCTGCCTCTTCCAACGCGGCCGGTATAGCAAGCTCGGCTTCGAGCTGCGCAGCGTCGGCTTCTAGTGCAGCCAGTTCCTCGGCCAAAGCGGCAAGGTCAGCTTCATACGTTGCCGATGCTGGATCAAGTGCTGCAATGTCAGATTCAACAGCTTCGATTGACCCACCTGTGCCGGAAATTGCGTCGATATCGCCCTGAATAAGCGCCGGATCACGAAGCGGATCTTCTGGATTAACGCCAGCGGCGGCATACGCATCAGCCGCGCCTTCCGTCGCCGATTCTACTGCTTCGCGCATTGTGGCAAGCATGCCAACCGCGCTATTAGGGGCGGCATTCAAGAACGCCTGCTCCGAAGCGTGGGCCGCATTGCCCCATTTTAGTTCGGATGCAATTGCGCCATTACCATTACCATTACCATTACCATTACTATTGCCATTTTCAGCCGCATGACCACCGCGTTCAGCACCGTTACCTTTGCCTTGCGCAAATACAGCGCCGCTGCTCAATAGGGTGACTGTCAGTGCTGCTAGCACCAGTTTTTTCTTATTCATGTTTTTCTCCTAGAGGACCACTGCGATCAAGCGCCTATGTGTTCCTGATAAATGTTGGCATATTAATTGCGATAACTTTTAAATTTACCGTACCACTAAGACACCGGATTCGGGGCGTGGTAAATTGAACAAAAGGTTAAATCATGGGTTTAAACTAAAGGTTACGCCCCAAAAGGCGGGCACTTAACCTCGTATTCGTTTGTAAGCACTACAAAATCCTGCTGGAAACCCTGTCCAGAGTTTAAATTATACCAATCCCGAAAACCTGCTTGGAATGCGCACAACCGGGTTCTTTGGTATCATCGCTGGCTTGTTCCAAGCATAAACCGGCCGGTGTCGCGTTTGATACTTTCGCGCATCAGCAAAATAATCATCGCCATCTATCGGGTCAGATTCGGCAATGATTTTGAAAAGCTTTTCGCGACGGGACAAGTGGCCGGACCACCCCGTTGTAAGGCGGTCTCCATCTGCGGTTTTCCCTGTCGCCAGTTGATAATCAACCATACCGAAGTGAAACAGGAAAAGGTTGGGGTCGATGTGAAAATTCCTCCCCTTGATCCGGTGCATCCCCGATCCCCAGGTCACAGGACGAAATGCAACGCTCGGTTTCGTGTATCTGGATGAAAGATGTGCGAACTCGCGTTAATCGAGAAAAGGCCGTGAAACATCGAGCGGCTCTTCAAGGTTAATATGCTGCCCCACATCAAGGCCAAGACCGGACAACGATGACCGGGATTTTGACTGGGACAAATATTCGGCCAAGGAAGTATTCAACTGCGGGTCAACAACAAGAAATTCATCGACATCCGTTACTATGACAGCGTCAAAATACTTGAAAAGCCCTCTTGCCAGATACGACATAACCTGCGCCCGACGCCGCATCGCGGGCACTCGCTTCAACGGTATATGCGGCAAATAGAGGGAGTTAACCCCTTCAGCCGCCTTCGGAACCGCTTGATCGTGCCCATCCATAAAAACATACAGGTTTTTAACGCCGAGCTGATCTCCGTAATAGCGCACCCATTTTTCGAGGAACATTTCATCATTCCGGACAGTCGTTATCGCCGCGATTTTCATAGTATAATTGCTCTCGAATGAATTGTTCACCAATGTTTAGTGTATCATTTTCATAAATACCCCAAGAGTTCAATCTCGTACTATTTCAGAGCTGAAAAGACTTAACAGCCACCCCGTTCACTATAGCACAGTTCAACGGATCGCCCGAAAAGCACAGGCAGCCGACCTGCGCATCAATGGGGATGCCGCAGAAACCTGTATTGAACATGCTTTGGAAAGATTACTTGCATCTGCTTACAGATAAACGATTGGATATCAGGACTGTAGCCAAGAGAGCAATCGCCAGAGCCGGAATATGTGTGCCGTCAGATTGAAGCCACATCTCGACGTGGGTATATGTTATATCCTGACCGGAATTCCCCACATAATCATGCCCGACGCCTATATCTTTTAATTTGGCCATTCTAGCCTCCATCACTAATTCAACCGTAGCGTTTCCATTCTGAAACCGACTTCAGGGTTATGGATTTTGAGGGTGACCAATTAGTTAAGAACAAATGCTTCCAGAGCTGAAAATACTTCAAATATTAGGCAAATTAGACCGTTCCCGGAGTTAAGCGACTCCTTTGAACGCATATCGTACCTTAAAGAAAAGAGACGAAATTACAGGCGAAGCGCCGTGCGGCAGGCTCGCGGGGTGACCACAATCGAGGCTCTTGGTATCGCAAGCTGTGTAAGCTTTTCGTTTACTTGCGCGCGGCAACCTGCCAAAGTATTCCCGTCTTAACCGCCACATCTATGGCACATTGAATGAGGTTTATTATGTTCAAGAAAAATGTTGGAAACATCGATCGCATTATCCGCGCCATCATTGGCGTCGCGGGCTTGGCGGCCTTCTTTCTTGTCGCCACGACCGGCATCCTGCACTGGGTATTCCTGATCGTTGGCGTGATCGGCCTTGCCACAGCGGCAATGTCGTCCTGCCCGATCTACAGCATCTTCGGCATACGCACTTGCCCGATGGAAACCAGTGAAAAATAATAGGCAACGCCACGTGTCACGTGGCACATACCAATAGGGGCGCGCGGGAAACTGTGCGTCCCTTTTTACATAAATGGTTAACGCCAAATCGTACATACGCATTGTGTACGTGTTGTGTACGTGTTGTGTACACGAAAAACACGCCAAAATTGCCAAAGGTTAACGCGCCCGAACCACTCTTGAATTCCCCTTTCTAAACGCGTATGTCAGGGCCAACGAATGCATTCACAGAATTTTCAGGAGTCGCAGACATGGCTAAAGCCAACCCATTGCAGTTTGCCCAGCAGGTGCGGGCTGAAGTGTCCAAGGTCGTTTGGCCGACCCAGCGCGAGACGCTTTTGACCACCGGTATGGTCTTCGTAATGGTGACACTCGCCGCGATTTTCTTCTCCATCGCGGATATAATTATTCGCTTCGGTTTAGACACGATTCTGCGCTTCGCCTCTTGATTTCAATAAGGTAGCGCGGTATTAGCGCGAACTCCTATCTGACAAGAGCGTGCCTTGATTCGTCTACGCGCTCTGTTTTGGTTTGGAGGCGGGGCGCAAGTCTTTGATAATTTGAATAAAATGGACGCATGACGTTCTGATAACTAAAGGTCGAGCAACAATGGCATTACGCTGGTATTCGGTGAGCGTTCTCTCGAACTTCGAGAAAAAGATTGCAGAGTCAATCCGCGAAGCCGCAGCACAAAACGGTCTCGAAGATGATATCGTCGAAGTTCTGGTTCCGACCGAAGAAGTTATCGAGGTCCGTAAGGGCAAGAAGATACAAGTCGAAAAACGCTTTATGCCGGGGTATATTCTGGTTCGGATGGAGATGTCCGACAAGGCCTATCACCTGATTAACGACACCAACCGCGTCATGGGCTTCTTGGGGCCAATGGGCAAGCCGGTTCCGATGCGCGACAAAGAAGTCGCTGCGCTGTTGAACCAGGTCGAGGAAAGCGCCGACAAACCACGCTCGATGATTTCCTTCGACGTTGGCGAGAAGGTCGATGTGGCCGATGGCCCATTCGAAGGCTTCAGCGGCATGGTCGAAGAAGTAGACAACGAAAACGAGCGCTTGAAAGTGACCGTTTCGATTTTTGGTCGGGAAACCCCGGTCGAACTGGAATTCATGCAGGTTAAAAAGCAAACCTGAATGGTACCTGTGGGAGGTAAGCGTACGCGCAAGCCGAACCACTAAACGTGTTGGCCGGATGATCTGGTCAGCTGTGATAAACAGGAGGCCGTAATGGCTAAAAAAGTTGCTGGCACTATGAAACTGCAGGTTCCTGCAGGTAAAGCCAACCCATCCCCACCCGTGGGCCCTGCATTGGGTCAACGCGGTATCAACATCATGGAATTCTGTAAGGCGTTCAACGCCAAGACACAGGATCTGGAAGTTGGCGCACCTTGCCCGACTATCATTACCTATTATGTTGATAAATCCTTCACTATGGACATCAAGACGCCACCTGCGTCGTACATGTTGAAGAAAGCTGCGAAACTTAAATCCGCTGCGAACAATCCTGGTAAAGAAATTGCCGGTTCTGTGACACGCAAGCAGGTTAAAGAAATCGCCGAAGCCAAAATGGTTGATTTGAATGCGAACGATATAGACGCTGCGATGTTGATCATCGAAGGTTCTGCACGTTCCATGGGCATTGAGGTTAAGGGGTAATCGATATGGCTAATGCTGGAAAACGTTTTACTGCCGCTAAGGCAGCATTTGGCGAAAGCGCCAATGTCACAATCGAAGAAGCTGTAGCACTGGTTAAGGCCAATGCAACCGCGAAATTCGACGAGACTGTTGAAATTGCAATGGTGCTGGGTGTTGACCCGCGCCACGCCGACCAGATGGTTCGCGGTGTTGTGTCCATGCCTTCGGGCACTGGTAAATCGATGCGCGTAGCTGTGTTTGCCCGTGACGCGAAAGCTGAAGAAGCGACTGCGGCAGGTGCTGACATCGTTGGTGCAGAAGACCTGATGGAAAGCATTCAGGGCGGCAACCTCGATTTCGATCGTTGTATTGCCACACCTGATATGATGCCAATCGTTGGTCGTCTGGGTAAAGTTCTTGGCCCACGTAACCTGATGCCAAACCCGCGTGTTGGTACAGTTACTATGGACATCAAGGCCGCTGTCGAAGCTGCCAAAGGCGGCGAAGTGCAGTTCCGTGCTGAAAAAGCCGGTGTTGT
>DFBD01000182.1:0-2587 GCA_002367255.1 Rhodobacterales bacterium UBA3089
GCGACCAGCGGACCGCAAGGCCGACCGGCCGCCCGCAGCGATAGCGAGGATATCGCGCCCGAGGACGCGGGTGCGGAAAACAAAATCAAGACGATCAAGGACGAAAGCTGGGATTGATCCGAAGCCAAAGGCTTCGCAAGCCCGACCGGGCGTCGCGCGTCAGCGCGGAAGCCTAAGGGGCCGGATGGCCCCGCCGGCGATTGAGGCTAAACAAACCGAAACAACGACCGCCCGCCCTTGGCGACAAACCGGCGAGCGATTAGCGAGCCGCAAGCGCGACTGCGCGCCCGAGCTTATGCGAGGGAAGGCAAGGAATGCGGAGGCATTCCGCCCGCCGCTTGAGGGTCTAAACATACAAATGGACGCCTCGCGCCCGGCGCCTGAGGGACCAAAACAAACAAGACGACTAACCGATGATAACTGACGGGATTGATCCGAAGCCATAGGCTTCGCAAGCCCGACCGGGCCTCGTGCGCCGCAATCGGTCCGGAACTGGGCCGGTAGCGGACTGTCCACGTTTGACGGGCATTGCTAGAAGGCTGCCGTAAGTATTGAAAGGGGCCGCCAACGAAAATTCGGGGCGGCCCCATCTCAGAGCCTCGTTGATCAAGCCGACTGATGCGCGTTGTGCTTGATGAGCGCCGTCGCGAACTGGTCCACAGCAAACTCGTGACTCGACTGGTTCTTCGAGAGTTTTTGTGGATCGAAACGGGCTAGGTCAAGAACCAGGCGATAGGCGCCAGCGATGCTTTTCAGGTGTTGATCGAGGAAGGCATAAGGATCTGTAGCCCAAACGATCTTTCCGTCCTTGACCTCAAGAATACCTTTGAGTCCGTAGACCAACGGCATGATCAGTCCGTCCGGGTAGCGATAAACGACTAGCTGACTGGTAAAGTGGGTCGTCGGCTGAGTTACAACATACCCGCTCTTGTCTTTCGCGACCTGCCGTTTTGTAGGGTCATAGATTTTGACAATCGGGTTCGCCCCGAACTTGAAATTGTTTTTATTGTAGGCCTCAGGAAATTCGGCATAGATCTTGTCATAGAGCTTCGGAAGGTCGCGAAGGACATCGAAGCAGCTCGCAACGACATCATTGTGCAGCTCATGGGTCGGGCCTTCAGTAGGGCTGGAAACATGTTCGTTCAGCATGAGTTTCTCGAACTGCTTCGAACACTCACCTTTGTTACGGTAAATGTTCTGCGGGGTGACAGAGACATCAATGGGAAGGAGTTTAGCCTCATTCGCTAGATTCAATGGAATCCATGCCAGGGCCAAGAGATCGCGGACTTTAATGGGGCGCTTTTCATCGCTAACCCACTCATTGCTCTTCCACTCGATCCTCGCGGAGATCTCTGGGAATTGCCGCTCCTGAACCTCAGTGTAAAGGCCAAGCTTGTTTGCCTTAGTCTCAGGAGTAAGCTGGGCGTTGTTATTGCGGGCGGCACAAATCTCAAGGACAGACATCTCGAACTGGGTAACAGCTTCGACGTCTTCGGGGTTTGAAGGCACCAGCAGCTCGACCGGAACAAGGAAATCAAACAGCTCTTTCGATTTATCGACCTCTGAGCGATACTTAACCCAAAGGTCCTTCATGTCCCCCCACAAAGACACCTTTTTGATCTCTGCCTCGGTCGCCACGGCTGAGAGAATATGGATACCAATGGCGAGCATGTTGTGGCCGCCATCGAGGATACCTTCAGCTTCAGGATCATTGAAAAGCAATTCGAAGCGATTGCGCTGCAGTGTCTCGTAAGTCGAGGTTCCGATCAAGATCCCCTTCGACTTGAACGGAAACAGATGCGGCGTCTCTTCGAGCGATGTAGTAATGGCATCAGTGACAGCCCCAGTCTTCGCTGCCCGAGGATTTGCGTCAAGTGACACGTGGTCGAACAAGCTGAACAGCTGGTTGGCGCGAACAAAACCGGTGTAGCGCTTGATCCCAGCAATAGAGTTTTCGCTTGCGACTGAGCTAAGACGCTCTTCGTCACGCAAATTAGGCTGCTCGGCGACGAGAGCGAAACGAATGATAAGTTTGGATGTGTTTGTCATTTCCAGTCTTTCTTCAGTTAGAAGAGACTGGTTCCGGATTCCGAGCACATAGTGCTAACCCAATGCGGCCCACGCCGACTTAGTTTGCCGCTATCCAGCTGGCACGATCACCGAAACCATCTCAGGCTTCTTTTCAGTCCTTTTTCAAGAACGTCCTAAGGATGCTCCAATTCGGGTGGAATGTCAATCCACCACCCGCTTTTGTCTCGCAAAGGATAGTCGGCCGACACTAACAGTATGATTTTACGATGCTTTGTACGCTCTTGCATTTGGTGAGGTTTGTGGCGTGACCTAGAAGAATGTCCGCTTTCAAAGACTAAGAATTTAGATGCATAGGTCTTGGATTGGGGCGCAAAGTTGCCCCCTACTCTTCCCCCATCCGCAACGCAGCAATAAAGGCTTCCTGCGGAATGCTCACATTCCCGTATTCGCGCATTTTGGCCTTACCCTTTTTCTGCTTGTCGAGCAGTTTCTTCTTACGGCTGATGTCGCCGCCGTAACATTTGGCGGTCACGTCCTTGCGCATTGCGGCGATGGT
>DFBD01000182.1:2597-3432 GCA_002367255.1 Rhodobacterales bacterium UBA3089
TCTTGCCGCCAATCGCGGCCTGAACGGGTACCTTAAACAGGTGCCGCGGGATCAGTTCTTTCAAACGCTCGCACATGCCGCGCCCGCGTTCCTCCGCAACATTGCGGTGTACGATCAGGGATAGGGCATCGACGGGTTCATTATTGACCAGAATGTTCATTTTCACCAGGTCACCCTCGCGCAGGCCAATCTGTTCATAATCAAAGCTGGCATAGCCGCGGCTGATGCTTTTCAACCTGTCGTAAAAGTCGAACACTACCTCGTTCAAGGGCAGTTCGTAAGTCACCTGCGCCCGCCCGCCAACATAGGTCAGATCGGTTTGCACGCCGCGCCGATCTTGGCACAATTTCAGGATAGAACCGAGGTAATCATCAGGCGTGTAGATCACCGCCTTGATCCACGGTTCCTCAATCGTCTCGATCCGGCTGGGATCGGGATAATCGGCCGGATTGTGCAGCATGATTTCCTTGGCTGCTTCGTTCTTGGTCTTGCCCAATTGGATGCGGTAAACAACGCTGGGCGCGGTGGTGATCAGGTCCAGATCATATTCGCGCGTCAGGCGTTCCTGGATGATCTCAAGGTGCAACAGGCCCAGAAAGCCCGCGCGAAAGCCAAAGCCCAATGCAGCAGAGCTTTCCATCTCGAAACTGAAGCTGGCATCGTTCAGCCGCAGCTTGGCAATGCTCTCGCGCAGTTTTTCAAACTCGGCCGCGTCCACTGGGAACAGGCCGCAGAACACCACCGGTTGTACTTCTTTATAGCCGGGCAATGGCTCGGTCGCCCCGCCCTTTACCGTGGTGATGGTGTCACCCACACGGGCTTGCTCAACCTCTTT
>DFBD01000130.1:0-4791 GCA_002367255.1 Rhodobacterales bacterium UBA3089
CGTGCCACGTGCTTGTTCTTCGTCCGCGATCAGGATGTTTTTACGGTCAAGAAACAAAATCCGAAACTGTTCTGTTTCTCGGTGCGCCATAGAAATTTTGCAATACTCCAACAGGCTGGACCAAGACGTCAGCGCATTTTTCCCCATAACCCGTGCTTGCCCTAAGCGATGTGCGGCAGCTTCAACGATTTTTAGTTCTTGAATAACTGCCTCGCCCACACCGTCGATTCGACATAACCGCGAGGCAGGTGCAGAAATCACACGGTTAAAGTCACCGAATTCCGCCAGCAAAGTTTTTGCTAAAGGCTTCACATCGCGACGTGCAATGGCACGAAATAATAGTAGTTCGAGTAGTTCATAGTCCGCCAACGCTGTAGACCCGGCTTTCATAAACCTGTCCCGCAAGCGTTGGCGGTGATTGACGAAATGCGGTTTTCCTGGAAGGGGACTTGCGGCCGCAGTTTCGAAATTAGGTAACAATCCCGAAACCGGTGCTTCTGCAAAACAATTGTCGAACTTGTTACTCATGCAAACTTAATGGCATTAAAGTGGTTAATGCTAGGTTAATCTGTCCATGTTGGATAAAATTTATCTGCAGGCGATAGCGTAAATATCTCGTAACCATCCTCTGTCACACCAATCGAATGCTCGAATTGTGCCGATAAAGACCGATCCCGCGTCACCGCTGTCCAGTCGTCCGCCAGAACCTTCGTGTCAGGCCGCCCCAGATTGACCATCGGTTCAATGGTAAAGAACATCCCCGGTTCCAACACCGGCCCCGTTCCCCAGCGACCATAATGCAGTACATTAGGTGCCGAGTGGAACACACGTCCCAACCCATGCCCGCAAAAATCCCGAACAACCGACATCCGCTGTTTTTCAACATACTGCTGGATAGCCGCGCCAATATCCCCAAAGGTATTTCCCGGTTTTACCTGTTCAATTCCTTTGAATAGCGATTCGTGCGTCACATCGATAAGCCGTTCAGATCGCCGCGCCAGCTTACCGGCTTTATACATCCGGCTGGTATCTCCGAACCAACCGTCCAGAATGCAAGTCACATCAATATTTAAAATATCACCATCTTTGATCCGCTTATCTGACGGTATCCCGTGACAGACCACGTGATTCAGCGAAATACACGAGGCATGCTGATATCCTCGATACCCGATAGTGGCCGAAGTCGCCCCGTTTGCTTCGATATACTCGTGAATAAGCGTATCCAGCTCCAGCGTTGAAACACCGACCTTCACGTGTTCGCCAATCATATCCAACGTTCGTGCCGCCAACTGACAAGACGCACGCATACCCTCGAAATCCGAAGGATCGTGAAGTGTGATGCCGTCTTTGGTCAGACGCCCTTGAGTTTGACCTTTCATGGGTCAGACCTCCTACTGAAAAGAATTACCATCCATATAGGATGCTCATATATAAATTGGAAGTTCTTCCACAAGGTTAACGCCGAGTGGCGTCGGTTTTGTCGCGAAACATAAGGCTTCGACCCCGGTTTGACGCGCGGCTACCATCGCACGCGCATATTCGGCATCAATATCCGCCGCTAATGCAAACCGCGTGCAATCATCCCGCTGCACCAGATACAGCATCACCGCACGATGCCCCTCGGCCACCATCGCCGATAATTCCCGCAAATGCTTTGTACCACGCTTGGTGACAGAATCCGGAAACTCCGCCAGCCCAGCCTGCCGACTAAGCGTTACGCTTTTCACCTCGACATAACAATCCGGCAACCCCTCGCCTTGCAACAGAAAATCAATGCGGCTGTTTTCACCGTACTTGATTTCTGCCCGCACATCCGAGTACGCCGCCAAAGGCCCTATCGCCCCAGCCCGCAATGCCTCGCCAACCACTTTATTTGCCGCAGCCGTATCTACGACAACCGTCGCTTCGCCAACCTCGACCAGCTTCCAACTATAGTTCAACTTGCGCTTGGGGTCGTCGTTCGGTTCTAGCCAAACCGCCATCCCTTCGTCCTTCATCCCAAGCATGGAACCGGGGTTCGCTACATGCGCCGTCACCTCGCGCCCATCTTCAAGCTTTACGTCTGCAAGGAAGCGCTTGTATCGTCTAAGCAAAGTTGCGCATATAAGTGGTGTGTGAAAATCCATGCCGACCCTTCGGTGAAAGATAAGGAACCTTAGATGCCAAACCCAACCGCCGCAATGCTGGTTATCGGTGACGAGATCCTGTCCGGCCGCACCCAAGACACCAATACCAACCACCTCGCCGTTAAGCTAACGGCGGCAGGCATCGATCTGCGCGAGGTCCGCGTGGTGGGCGACGAGGCATCCGAAATAATCGCCGCCGTCAATGCCCTTCGCGCGCGTTTCGTTTATGTCTTCACCAGCGGTGGCATCGGCCCGACTCACGACGACATAACCGCCGACAGCATAGCCGAAGCGTTCGGTGTTGGCATATCTGTACGCGCCGATGCCCGCGCCATCCTGGCAACCAACTATAAGAACCCGGATCAGGAATTGAACGAGGCCCGCCTACGCATGGCTCGTATCCCTGACGGTGCAGACTTAATCGACAATCCTGTATCAAAGGCACCGGGTTTTCGATTGGAAAATGTCCACGTTATGGCAGGCGTCCCGACTGTATTCCACGCCATGGTCGAAAGCGTGTTGCCAACCCTGGCAGGCGGCGAGCCGCTGTTATCCATCACCGTACGCATCGAAGTCCCCGAAGGCGAGATCGCCGCCCGCCTTGGCGAACTGGCAAAAATCACCCCGAGCCTGTCTTTCGGCTCTTACCCGTTCATCCAGAACGGTATATTTGGCAGCAACATTGTGGTACGTGGCACGGATTTAGACCGCCTACAAAAAGCCCGTAAAGAACTGGAAGTTTTGGCGAAATCCCTTAAGGCTTAGGACTCATACGATTATAGAAATCAATGTCGTGTATCGAAACAACACCTGACACAATAAACGCCACCAAGGGGATCCACAGCACAACTGTAATAACCGTAACCCAGATTATTTTCTTGCCGATCATCGGGTTAACTGGGGCCGAAGCAGGTGTACCGGGCACGACCTCTCCATCCTCTTCCTGACTTTTCATCCGCATCGGCAGCGCCATAAGCAGCAGCATGAACCAGATGACGGCGAACAGAACGATTGCAGAGGTGATGGCCATTAAACTTGCTCCAACTCGATGAGGGTGCCTGTGAAATCTTTCGGGTGCAGGAATAACACAGGCTTGCCATGTGCCCCGATCTTTGGCTCTCCGCCACCCAGAACCCGCGCACCCGAGGCTTGCAGCTTGTCACGTGCGGCCAGAATATCGTCCACCTCGTAACAGATGTGGTGAATACCGCCAGTAGGGTTCTTTTCCAGAAACGCGGCAATCGGGCTGTTCTCGCCCAGCGGATGCAGTAACTCGATCTTGGTGTTTGGCAGCTCGATAAACACCACGGTTACGCCGTGGTCCGGTTCGTCCTGCGGTGCGTTAACCTTCGCGCCCAGCGTGTCACGATAAAGTGCAATGCCTGCATCAAGGTCAGGCACAGCAATGGCAACATGGTTCAAGCGTCCAATCATGGGAATCTCCTGTGGTTCAGGGCCGTGTTACGGCAAGTCTGCGGCTGTGTCCACGTCCCGAAGCGTCGCGGTAAAGGCAACCGAGGCATTACCCAGCGTCCCCAACGTATCCTTCAACGTATCAACGCAAGACCACCGCACACCCTTGAACAAATCAGTCGGCAACGGCCCGATACGCCGCATCCCGACCAACCAGAAGCCGCCATCCTCGGCAGGCCCGAGAACGCAGTCATGGTCGTTCAGTTTTTGAAATGCGTCATGGATTATCGCAGGTGTAACCCCCGGAATATCCCCACCGATCAGCACAACCGGCCCCCATGGCGTGGTTTCGAATACATGTCGCATTCGCGCGCCCAAATCGCCCCTGATTTGTGAATCCCGCGGGATCCCCACAGGCCAAGCGCGGCTGTGCAACGCTTGTGGCGCAGGCGAAACCGACAGCCGGAGCTGCCATCGCGGGTCCGTGCCAACCTCCCGTATCAGCCGCTTGGTTTGATGTCTAAACCACCACGCCGCGTTGGTCATGCCGATGTCTCGCCCCAGCCGTGTCTTGACCCGACCCGCCTGCGGTTCCTTAACCATAATAACCAAACGTGGTCTAACGATGCGGCGCTCCAATCGAATCCAGATAATTTTCCAGCGCAGGCCGCACCGATTGCAAGCCAGACGCGCGGGCCTCGTCGATCACGTGTTTAACTTCCGACAAGTTCACAAACCGCATCAACCGCTTGATCGGCCCGATGGACGCAGGCCGCATTGATAATGTTCGCAATCCCATAGCGGAAAACGCCAACGCCTCTAACGACCGCCCTGCATCCTCGCCACAAAATGACACAGGCGTGCCAGACGCGTCGCACTTCTGCGCAATCTGCTCGATGAAGTTCAGAAAGCTGACGTTCAGCGTATCATACCTGCGCCGCACCCGTTCGTTCTCGCGATCTGCCGCAAAGAAGAACTGTTTCAGGTCGTTGCCGCCAATCGAAATGAAATCCGCTAAATCGAAAAACTGCGCAGGTGCAAAGGCCAGGCTTGGGGTCTCCAACATCACGCCGATCTCGATCTTGCTAGGTACCAGATGCCGCTGTTTCTTTTCGCGTTCGACTTCATCAAACAAACTCTGCCGCGCTTCGCTGAACTCATCGAACTGTGCGACCATCGGGAACATAATCTTCAACGGCCGCCCTTTGGCCCCACGTATCAACGTCTGAAACTGCATCCGCATCAAGCCAGG
>DFBD01000130.1:4865-6338 GCA_002367255.1 Rhodobacterales bacterium UBA3089
ATATCGAGCGTCCGAAACGTAATCGGTCGCCCCTGTGCTGCATCCAACACCGTCGAATAGGTATCTGCCAACGACGAACGCTTCGGAAAAGTAGAGCGTAGCAGGAACTGCAACTCGGTCCTGAACAGCCCGACACCTTCGGCACCGGAACTCTCCAGCGAGGGTAGATTGCTCATCAACCCCGCATTCATCTCCAACCGCACCCGCGTTCCGTCTTTCGATTCAGCCGGAAGGTCGCGTAAGGCTGCGTATTCCTCCTGCGCTTCCTCACGCATCGCAATTTTTTCATGGAACGCCAGCCGCACGCTTTCCTCGGGTCGTAAATGTGCCACGCCCGCGTCACCATCCAGCAATATCTCGTCACCACTTAAGGCCGCTCGTGTAATACGCGCAGCCTGAATAACCAGCGGAATCGCCAAAGCCCGCGCCACGATCACCGCGTGCGACCCGACGGAGCCTTCCTCCAGCACCACGCCCTTCAGCTTTTTGCCGTAATCCAGCAGCTCGGCCGGGCCAATGTTACGCGCGACCAAAATCGCGTCTTCCGGCATCTCGCCACCATTCACCTCACGCCCCGTCAAAACCCGCAACAATCGGTTCGACAGGTCATCCAAGTCATGCAGACGCTCGCGCAAATATGCATCCGTTACACGCGCCATTCGCGACCGCGTGCTGGATTGTTCCTTCTCCACAGCCACTTCGGCCGCCAACCCGCTAAGGATAGAGGCCTCCATCCGCGCGCGCCAACCTTTGTCGTGAGCAAACATCCGGTAAGCGTCCAGAACTTCGCGGCCCTCGCCACTAATCGCCAGGCTTCGGTTCGACAGCATGTCGTCAATATCTGCCTGAAGCTCGATAAATCCGGTTGCCAGTCGATACATCTCGACGTCGGGATCCTCGGCCACCGGATTGGCAATAACGATATGCGCCTCGTGTAAAACGACATGACCTTCGGTCACACCCTCCTGCGCGATCACGCCCTTGGCGAAAAACGGCCGCTGGTGTGGCATGGCCATCGCGTCCTCGCCCTCGGCAGTGAACGCACCCAGTTCGGCCATCTCGGCGATAACCATCGCCACGACCTCCAGGCCGTAAACCTCGTCATCCGTGTAAGCCCGCGCCGCCTTGTTCTGCACAACCAGAACACCCAGCACATCCCCGACACGCTGGATCGGCACCCCGAGAAAGGAAGCATACACCTCTTCCCCTGTTTCAGGCATAAACCGAAAGCCCTTGGCAGATGGCGCATCATCCGTCTTGAACGGGCTTGCCGCATCGGCGATCCGTCCGACCAGCCCCTGCCCAACGCGCAACCGCGTCCGGTGAACAGATTCAGGATTCAACCCTTCGGTCGAACAAAGCTCCAGTGTTTTTTCATCCCGCCGCAGGTAAATCGAACACACGTCTGCTTCCATAGAAGACGCAATAACATGCGTAACTTTGTTCAGCCGCTCCTGACCCTCGCCTTCTTCG
>DFBD01000208.1:0-1055 GCA_002367255.1 Rhodobacterales bacterium UBA3089
CATTCCGCGCGGAACAATTTTCTGCCGTGGCCGCATTCTCCGCTGCGCTGCGATCCTAAAGGATGCGGCCCGGTCGCCGCCGGCCCTGTTATCGCCCCATCCAAATCGGGTCAGATCAAACAGAGGAACAAGACCATGCCCCTTCAAGACAAAGCCAACCCCGAAGATCACGGCCTTGCCCATTCGGAAAGGTTCCAGTCTGGTGCAGGTCGGATCAATGTGCTCCATGTTTGCACTTCACCACCAGCAAGCCACGAAAGACCAACCTCAATCGGCCAGCTGTCCTGTGACAAACTGGATGCTTCAAAGTCCAGCGTTGCGAATTTCTCAATGTCAGAGTTCGTTCCCATAACGTGACCTACCTCGTAATATTTCATGTTGTCCGCGTGAAGCTTTCGCTTAGCCCTGAGGCAATCCGAATTTTGCACCCTTTCTCCTTCTCATCCAGTTTTTTGGTTTGTGCGGCCTCAAAAGACGGACCGCACAATGACCANNGGAGCAGAAATTTCGTTTGGCATTGGCCACAAAATCGTAGTTACAACTCCAACTTTCTGAGCCGCCGTAGGTATAGTGGTTCACCCGCGTTATTTTTTTCGGGGCCTCTTTTTTCCGGTTTCATATCGAAATCCAAAAAATGATCGAAACCTTAACCGAAGATTTTTTAGGGGGCATTTTTTCCGTCCTTCGCGCTCTCACATAGTAGAGCTCGAAGGACGGAAAAAATGCCCCCATCATGAAACCCTGCACGCGGCACCAGGTGGCTGAAGCAATACATTCAACGAAAGCTGTATCCCGCCTAAAGCTCCACTCAAAAAATACAGTTACGGACTACATTGCCACCGTTGTTAGTCGGGAGAGACACAGCTTAACAAACTGCCGTTGACCAGATATTGTACAAAAAACAGTGCTTTCAAGCGGAGATATACTCGGCAGCTTACAGCTGCTAACATGTCATTAAGTTCAGGTTTTGGCGGCCCCGGAAGGAATCGAACCCTCAACCTCGGACTTAGAAGGTCCTTGCTCTATCCAGTTGAGCTACGGAGCCGCTGAAAGCA